>NZ_CALFQK010000031.1:0-3393 GCF_937921195.1 uncultured Salinicola sp. | reverse complement strand
GTGTGTCGCGCTCGTTGCTGACGACATGGCGGCGGCAGTATCGCGACGGTGAGCTTGGGAACGAGACGCCGCCTTCATTCATCCCGCTGGCGGTTTCAACCAAGGCGCCTGCGGGAGTGTCCGTGACGGCACAGGAGGCGCCGCGCGACACCCCAGACGTTCAGCTCGAGATCGTGCTGAGGAATGGGCGGCGGCTTCTGGTCCCTTCGTCGGTGGACCCGGAGGTGTTGGCGCGGCTGCTTCCGGCCCTGGAAGGCCGATGATCGCCTTCCCGGCGGGGGTGCGCGTGTGGATCGCGGGCGGGGTCACCGACATGCGGCGCGGCATGAACACCCTGGCGCTGACGGTGCAGCAGGGGCTCGGGCGCGATCCGCATGCCGGCGAGATCTTCTGCTTTCGCGGGCGCAAGGGCGACCTGGTCAAACTGCTCTGGCACGACGGGGTCGGCATGTCGCTCTACACCAAGCGGCTGGAGGCCGGGAAGTTCATCTGGCCGACCAGCGGAAGTGGTGAAGCGGTGCAGATATCCGCGGCCCAGCTCGGCTATCTCCTGGAGGGGATAGACTGGCGCAATCCGCGCTGGACGCAACGCCCTGCAAAGGCGGGATAAATCAGCCTCACTGGCCTTATTTGCATGGGCTTTCCGATGGCCGCGTGGTAGCTTTTGCCCATGTCAGATGCCGCTTCCGAGATCGCCAGATTGCGTGCCGCGCTCGCGGCGTCGGAGGCCCGTGCCGAGGCCGCCGAGAGCGAGCTGGCGCAGACCCGGGCGGTGGTCTCGACCTCCGAGGCGATGATCAAGCATCTTCGGCTCGAGATCGCCAAGCTCCGGCGCGAGCAATACGGCCACAGCTCGGAACGTCGCGCCCGCCTGATCGACCAGATGGAATTGCAGCTCGAGGAACTCGAGGCCGCGGCCACCGAAGACGAGATCTCCGCCGAGAAGGTGGCGAAGACCACGACCGTCGCAGGGCTCAAACGTCGCCGTCCGGCGCGGAAGCCGTTTCCGGAGCATCTGCCGCGCGAGCGCGTGGTGATCGCGGCGCCCACGGCCTGTTCCTGCTGCGGCTCGGATCGCATAGTGAAGATGGGCGAGGACGTCACCGAGACGCTTGAGGTCATTCCCCGGCAGTGGAAGGTGATCCAGACGGTCCGTGAGAAGTTCACCTGCCGGGCTTGCGAGAAGATCAGCCAGCCGCCGGCGCCGTTCCATCCCACGCCCCGTGGCTGGGCCGGCCCGAACCTGCTGGCGATGGTGCTCTTCGAGAAGTTCGGCCAGCACCAACCGTTGAACCGTCAGGCCGAGCGCTACGCGAAGGAAGGTGTCGAGATCAGCCTCTCGACGCTCGCCGACCAGGTCGGGGCCTGCGCTGCTGCGCTCGCGCCGATCCATGCGCTGATCAGGACCCATGTTCTCGGGGCCGAGCGGCTGCATGGCGATGACACGACGGTGCCGCTTCTGGCGAAGGGCGGGACGCGCACGGCGCGGCTCTGGACCTATGTCCGCGATGATCGCCCGTTCGCGGGTGGCGCGCCTCCGGCCGCGCTGTTGCACTTCTCCCGCGACCGGGAGATGGCCCATCCCAACCGGCATCTCGCCGGCTGGCAGGGCATTTTGCAGGCCGATGCCTACGGCGGTTACAACGACCTCTATCGCGGCGACCGTGATCCCGGCCCGGTGAGCAGCGCGCTCTGCTGGAGCCATGCCCGGCGCAAGTTCTTCGAACTCGCCGACATCGAGGGGATTGTCCGGAAGGGCAAGCCCGCCCATGACATATCGCCCGTGGCGCTGGAGGCAGTGACGAAGATCGATGCCATCTTCGACATCGAACGCCAGATCAACGGTCTGGATGCCACATCACGGCTCGCGGCCCGGCAACGGCTGTCCCGTCCGCTGGTCGAGGACCTGCGCGACTGGATGCAAGCCGAGCGCGATACGATGTCGAGGCACAACCCCGTCGCCAAGGCGATCGCATACATGTTCAGGGCAGACCGCTGGGACGCGTTCACCCGCTTCCTCGACGATGGCCGGATCTGCCTGACGAACAACGCCGCCGAGCGGGCGCTGCGCGGCGTGGCCCTCGGCCGGAAGTCCTGGCTCTTCGCCGGCTCCGAGCGCGGAGGTGAACGCGCAGCCTTCATGTATTCCCTGATTGTCACCGCGAAGATGAACGATGTCGATCCTCAGGCCTGGCTCGCCGATGTCCTCGCCCGGCTGCCCGGCACGACAGCCTCCCGGGTGCCGGATCTGTTGCCCTGGAACTGGTCCCCGACGCGACAAAGGATGGCCGCATGACTCTGATCGCCCGCCTCCGGATCATTCTGAACGATGTCGACCCGCAGCCAATGCGCCATATCGAGGTGCCGCTGAAGATCAGGCTCGACCGGCTGCATGAGGTCATCCAGGCAGCCATGGGCTGGACGGACACCCATCTCTATGAGTTCCGGGTGGGGGATGCCGGTTGGGGCGTGCCCGACCCGGACGGGTTCTACGACGGCCCCATGGACGCGAAGAAGATCACCCTGGAAAAGCTGCTCGACCAGACCGGCACCAGGACGATCCAGTATGTCTACGACTTCGGTGATGACTGGGACCACAGTATCCGGATAGAACGGGTGGGCGAGGCTGCCCCAGGCATGACCTATCCACGGCTGCTGAAGGCCACCGGGGCCTGCCCGCCCGAGGACGTCGGCGGCGCCTGCGGCTACGAGGAGTTCCTCGAAGCTCTCGCCGATCCCGATCACGAGCAGCACGCGGATATGGTCCACTGGTCGGGCGGGAACTTCGACGCCGAAGATGCCGGGAACGACAGCATCATCGAGCGCTTCGATAAGCTCGCCAAGAAATGGGCCCCGCGGCCCCGCAAACCCAAGCCTACGATCTGAGAGAAGCCAGCGACCGCGGCCTACGCCGGATGATTACCAACATTTTGCGCTGCCCTTTGGCCCACTTTTACTCTGCCGTTGACACCCCTTGCCAGCTTCGTGGCGTGCCTGAGCGGCCGGCTCGCCGTAGCGAAGGGCGATCGCCCCTTCTAGCCAGTCGCGCAGGCTCTTCGCGGAGTGGAACGCGTCATCTGCCTCATTCTGCAGCCGCGCAAGCTCTTCTGCCGGCAGCGCCTCGATGTCGCCGACTGCCATGTGGCGAAGCGCGTCGAGCGTGATGGTATTGGCAATGGTCATCATTACCTCCCTCACGCTGCAGGCTTGGGGGAGGTGTCAGCGGTGCTGGCGCGCAGCTGCGTGTGCTCGAAGGCCTCGACATCCTCGAGCCGGTACACGACCCGGCCGCCGATCTTGATGAAGGCGGGGCCCTCACCGGTCCAACGCCAGCGCTCCAAAGTGCGCGGGCTGATCTTCCATCGAGCCGCCAGCTCGACCTGGTTGAGATGC
>NZ_CALFQK010000030.1:0-9572 GCF_937921195.1 uncultured Salinicola sp. | reverse complement strand
CCGGAGTAGTCGAATTCGCACGCCTGCCCGATGACGATGGGGCCGGCGCCGATGATCAGAATGCTGTCGAGATCCGTACGTTTTGGCATGCGCTAACACTCGTCGAAAATGGTGGTGTCGGCGGCTGGCGCCGACCCAGGAAGACTGAATTCCAAACGGCCGAGGCCGTGCTGCGTTTTGCTGACGGCCTACACCGCGTCTCGCTGACGGGCCTGCATCATCGTCACGAAGCGATCGAACAGCGGCGAGACGTCCTGCGGCCCGGGGCTCGCCTCGGGATGACCCTGGAAACTGAACGCCGGGCGATCGGTCAGCTCGATGCCCTGCAGGGTGCCGTCGAACAGCGAACGATGAATCGCGCGCACGTTGCCGGGCAGGCTCGACTCGTCCACCGCGAAGCCGTGGTTCTGGCTGGTGATCATGACATGACCGCTGTCGAGATCCTGGACCGGATGGTTGGCGCCGTGGTGGCCATGGTTCATCTTCACCGTCCTGGCACCGGCGGCCAGTGCCAGCAACTGGTGTCCCAGGCAGATACCGAAGACCGGGATATCCGTCTCGAGCACCTCCCGGATCGCGCTGATGGCGTAGTCGCAGGGCTCGGGGTCACCCGGCCCGTTGGCCAGGAACACACCGTCCGGGTTCATCGCCAGCACTTCGCTGGCCGGCGTCTGCGCCGGCACCACGGTCAGGCGGCAGCCGCGGGACGCGAGCATGCGCAGGATGTTGTGCTTGATCCCGTAGTCGTAGGCCACCACATGATATGCCCGCTCGCCCTGGGTCGTGTCGGCATAGCCCTGGCCCAGCGTCCACTCGCCCTCGGTCCACTCGTAGATGGATTCACAGGAGACTTCCCTGGCCAGGTCCATTCCCTTGAGGCCAGGAAAGGCCTGGGCTTCCGCCAGCGCCCGCGCGACCGCATCGTCACCCTCGGCTTCGGTGCCGGCCAGAATGGCGCCGTTCAGCGATCCCTTGCTGCGCAGGATGCGCGTCAAGCGACGCGTGTCGATGTCGGCGATGCCGATGACGTTCTGCGATGCCAGATACTCGGAGAGCGACGCCGTGCTGCGAAAGTTGCTGGCGATCAGCGGCAGGTCGCGAATCACCAGACCCGCGGCGCGGATGTGGTGCGATTCGACGTCTTCGGAGTTGATGCCGGTATTGCCGACGTGGGGGTAGGTCAGGATCACGATCTGGCGGGTATAGGAGGGGTCGGTGAGAATTTCCTGATAACCGGTCATGGCGGTATTGAAGACCACCTCCCCGCTGGTCTGCCCATCGGCTCCGATCGCGACGCCGTGAAATACACTGCCGTCTTCGAGAGCCAGTATCGCGGGTCTGTTCAAGGCAACATCCTCCTTAACTGGTCATCAACAAATTGCGTCGAGGTGTAGCATCACGCCCCTTCGTGCACTGACCGGAGCCGCCGCAAGGTCGTAAAAAAGCGGGACGAAATCCGGAAAACCGGTTTCATCCCGCTTATTGTCCTGTTGCTGCATCATCTGCGGCGAATCTCTACTGCCTGCGGCACTGGCCCGGCCAAATTGGCGAAATGATACCGGAAACCGACGATCGGCTCCAGTGCCGATCGCGATTCGACCCGATCGGCGTCATCTGTCACCGGATCACGCCGACCGGGGCCATACCGACTCGGGCAGCTCGCCTGGCGCTAGTCTTTCAATCCCAGCACGTCCTGCATGTCGTAGCGCCCGGCATCCCGCGCGGCGAGCCAGCGCGCCGCACGCACCGCGCCCTTGGCGAAGGTCATGCGGCTGGAGGCCTTGTGGGTGATCTCGATGCGCTCACCCTCGGTGGCAAACAGTACCGTGTGCTCGCCGACGATATCGCCCGCCCGTACGGTGGCGAAGCCGATCTCCTTGTCGCTGCGTGGCCCGCACTGGCCGACCCTCTCGAACACGCCGTACTCCTTGAGCGGACGCGCCAGGGCATCGGCCATCACCTCGCCCATCTTCAGCGCGGTGCCCGAGGGCGCATCGACCTTGTGGCGGTGGTGCGCCTCGATCACCTCGATGTCGTAGCCCTCGTCGCCCAGCGCGCGGGCGGCGGTGGCGAGCAGATTGAGGGTCAGGTTGACGCCGACGCTCATGTTGGGCGCGAAGACCATCGCCACACGCTCGCGATAACCGTCGAGTTCGGCCAACTGGGCCTCGTCGAGGCCGGTGGTGCCGATCACGATCGCCTTGCCGTGGTCGGCACAGAAGGCGAGATTGGCCAGAGTGGTGGCGGGGCTGGTGAAATCGATCAATACATCGAAGTCGTCGGCGATGGCGGCCAGGTCGTCAGTGGCGGCCACGCCCAAGCGCCCGATGCCGGCGAGTTCGCCCAGGTCGGCGCCGACCAGCGAGCTGCCGGCGGAAACGCTGCCGCCGGCCAGGCTGGCCCCGTCATCCTGCTGCACGGCACTGATCAGGGTGCGGCCCATGCGGCCGGCGGCGCCGACAATGGCGATACGGGGGGCGTGAGAAGGCATGCGGTCTCCAGCGATAGGTAAGCGTCGCGGCAGTATAACAACTGCCGCCGGGGCCCGCGCCACGCCTGTCGGTAGCCCCCGCAAGCCTAAGCACGGCTCTGGACGCCCCGCCACCCCTGCTACATACTAGCGCCCCATCGCAAATAAGAATCATGCGTAACTAATCCATTCGACCCTCTGCCGGATCTCACCGTGACTCAGCCACGTCCACTCTTCGCCGGATACGCCGCGAGGCTCGTCCGTCTCGCCGTCATCACCTTAGCCCTCGGCAGCGCCACCAGCGCCTGGGCCGACCCGATCACGGTGACCGATATCGCCGGCCGTCAGGTGAGCGTCGAGGCGCCAGTGCAGCGCGTCATCCTCGGTGAGGGGCGTCAGATCTATCTGCTCGCCGCGCTCGAGCCCGACAACCCGTTCGCCCACGTGGTGGGCTGGCGCCACGACCTCGCCGAGGCCGACCCGGACAACTACGCCGCCTACGCCGCCAAGTTTCCCGAGATGAAGCAGATCCCCACCTTCGGCGGCTTCAAGGATGGCACCTTCGACGTCGAGCAGGCCGCCAGCCTGCACCCCGACGTGGTGCTGATGAACCTCGAGGCCAAGGCCGCCACCGAGGACGCCGGCTACGACACCAAGCTGGCCGCGCTGGGCATCCCGATCGTCTACGTCGATTTCCGCGAGAAGCCGCTCGAGCACACCATCCCCTCGATGCGCCTGATGGGGCGCCTGCTCGGCGACACCCAGCGCGCCGATGCCTTCATCGACTTCGCCGAGGCGCAGCTGGCCCGGGTCACCGACAAGATCGCCGCCGCCGACCCGGCGCAGCCCAAGGTGTTCATCGATCGCGCCGGTGGCTACTCGGACGACTGCTGCATGAGCTTCGGCCCCGGCAACTTCGGCGAGTACGTCGAGCTCGCCGGCGGACACAACATCGCCGACGGCATCATCCCCGCCACCTTCGGCACCCTCAACCCGGAGCAGATCATCGCCGCCAACCCCGATCAGGTGGTGGTCACCGGCGGCAACTGGGGCGCCTACGTTCCCGGCGGCAACTGGGTCGGCGTGGGGCCGGGGGCGGACATGCAGAAGGCCCGGGCCAAGCTCGAGCAACTGACCCACCGCACCGCCATGACCGGCATCGAGGCGGTGAAGAGCGGTCAGGTCCACGCCATCTGGCACCAGTTCTACAACAGCCCCTACTACTTCGTGGCGGTGCAGCAGCTGGCCAAGTGGTTCCACCCGGAGCTGTTCGCCGATCTCGACCCCGAGGCCACCCTGCGCGAGCTGCATCAGCGCTTCCTGCCGGTGGACTACGCCCCCGGCTACTGGGTATCCCTGCATGACGACTGAGAGTTCCCGCGTGGCCGCCGCGCCGCCGCGCCCGGCCGCCTTCACCCCGGCCGCGGCCGATGATGCCAATCTCTATCGCCGGCTGGTGCTGCGGCGCCAGCTGATCCTGGCCGCGCTGGCCCTGGCGCTGTTCGCCAGCCTGTGCGTCGACCTTGCCCTGGGGCCGGCGCGTTTCGGCCTGGACCAGGTGATCGCGGCGCTGTTCACTCCGGGCTCGGTCGAGGATTCGCTGCGGGTGATCCTGTGGCAGATCCGCATGCCGGTGGCGCTGATGGCGCTGGTGGTGGGCGCCAGCCTGTCGATCGCCGGGGCCCAGATGCAGACCATCCTCAGCAATCCGCTGGCCAGCCCCTTCACCCTCGGTATCTCCGCCGGCGCCAGCTTCGGCGCCGCGCTGGCGCTGGCCTTCGGGGTGACCCTGGTGCCGGCGCTGGTCGACTACGCGATTCCGCTCAACGCCTTCATCATGGCGATGCTGACCGCGCTGGCGATCCACTTCCTGAGCATGCGCCGCGGGGTGACGATCGAGACCATCGTGCTGCTGGGCATCGCCATGGTGTTCATCTTCAACTCGCTGATGGCGCTGATCCAGTTCTTCGCCAGCCAGCAGGCGGTCTCCGCGGTGGTGTTCTGGACCATGGGCAGCCTGACCAAGGCGACCTGGCCCAAGCTCGGCATCGCCTTCGCCGTACTCGCGGTGGTGGTACCGCTGCTGGCCCGCCACGGCTGGGCACTGACCGCCATGCGCCTGGGCGACGCCAAGGCCGAGAGCCTGGGCGTCAAGCCGCGGGCGCTGCGCCTGGAGGTGCTGATCATGGTCTCGCTGCTGGCGGCAATCGCCGTCTCCTTCGTCGGCACCATCGGCTTCGTCGGACTGGTCGGGCCGCACATCGCGCGCCTGCTGCTGGGCGAGGATCAGCGCTTCTTCCTGCCCGGTTCGGCGCTGTGCGGGGCACTGATGCTCTCGGTGGGCTCGGTGCTGTCGAAGGTGATCATCCCCGGCACCATCATTCCGATCGGCATCATCACCTCGCTGGTGGGGATTCCGTTTTTCCTGTTCTTGATCCTCAACCACAAGAAGAACGCATGGTAACGCTGACGCTCGACCGTCTCTCGGCGCGCTACGGCCGCCGCCAGATCCTCGCCGATATCTCCACGCCGCCGCTGCACGGCGGCCAGGTGGTGGCGCTGCTCGGCCCCAACGCGGCGGGCAAGTCGACCCTGTTCCGGCGCATTCTGGGGCTGCTCGAGGGGGATGGCGAGGTGCGCATCACCGGCACCAGCAGCGAGCGCCCGATCGCCTACATGCCCCAGGACAACGGCGCCACCGCGGTGCTGACGGTCTACGAGGCAGTGCTGCTGGCGCGCATGCAGGGGCGCCGTCTCAAGGTGGCGGATGCCGACCTCGACGAGGTCGACAAGGCGCTGGCGGCGCTCGGCATCGATACCCTGGCCGGGCGCGACATCGGCAATCTGAGCGGCGGCCAGCGGCAGCTGGTGGGCGCGGCCCAGGCGCTGGTGCAGTCCCCCGACATCCTGCTGCTGGACGAGCCCACCTCGGCGCTCGATCTCCACCGCCAGATCAGCCTGCTCGGCATCCTGCGCCGGCTGGCGCAGGAGCGGAACATGCTGATCATCGCCGCGCTCCACGATCTCGGCCACGCCCTGCGCTTCGCCGACCAGGCGCTGGTGATCGAGAGCGGGCGGCTGGTCGACTGCGGCCCCTGCGAACAGGTGGTGACACCGCAGATGCTGCGCCGCACCTTCCAGGTCGAGGCGCGCATCGAGCCCTGCTCCCAGGGAAGACCGCAGTTGATCGTCGAAGCCGCCATCTAGGTTTTGTACGAAAACTGCCTATACTCGGCGACTTTTCGTACAGAACCTGGTCACTCGCGCCCTAGTCACTGGTGCCGAGCCGCCGCCGCGCCCACCTCAGCCGCCGCCCCTCCAGCGCCGCCAGCATGGCGCCTCCCAGTACCAGCGGCAGGGCCAGCACGAAGCCGCTGGAGAGCGGCTGCCCGAACAGCCACAAATCCGCCAGCACCGGCCAGATCAGCGCCACGTACTCGAACGGCGCCAGCCGGGAGACCTCGGCCATGCGCAGCGCCAGCGTCATGCAGATATGCGCCGCGCCGCCGAACAGCCCCGCCAGCACCAGCAGCAACAACGTCGGCCACGCCACCGTGACCCAGCCCAGGGCGGCGGTCGCCAGCCCCGCCAGCGTGGTCACCAGCACGAAGTAGAACGCGATCGAGGCAGGCGTCTCGGTGCGCGAGATGCGCCGCACCGTGAGCAGCGCCCCGGCCGTGAGCAAGGCAGCGGCGATGCCCAGGGCGTAACCGGTGAGCCGCGCGGCCGTCGGGCCGCCGCGCAGCTCGGGCAGAATCAGTACGCCCACCCCGACGAGTACCAGCGTCAGCGCCGCCAGGCGATGCCGGGTGAGGCGCTCGCCCAGCAGCAGGATCCCGCCCAGCGCCAGGGCCACCGGCGCCAGCTGGGCCAGCAGGGTCGCCTCCGCCACAGGCAGCCGCGCCACCGCCGCGAAGGAGGCGAACATCGCCGCCGCCCCCAGGCCCGAGCGCAGCAGATGACCGAGCGGCCGTCGGGTGGCCAGGGCGCGCGGGAATTCGCGCCGCCACAGCATGAAGACGACGATCGGCAGCAGCGCGAAGGCTGAGCGAAAGAATACGGTCTGCCCCAGCGGCACCTCGTCGCTGACCGCCTTGACGCAGACCAGCATGCCGGCGAACAGCAGCCCCGATAGCAGCCGCAGCAGAATGCCGGCCAGCGGCCGGTCCGGGGTGTCATGCATGGAAAGGCGTCTCCTCGAGGGCGGGATGATTCGGCTTCAGCGAGCGGGCGCCATTATACCCGGGCGTACCTCGGCTCGCCCGGGATGGACAACGGTCCGTATTGCCATACGCTAAGCAGAGACGAAGCCATCGCCGCCACCGGAGCCGTCATGCCCGCGCGTTCCCGCTCTACACCCTATTCTCTCGCCTCCGCCGCCCTGCTGGCACTCGCCGCGCTGGGGCTGGCCGGCTGCAGCGCCACCCCGCACCGCACCGCCCTGGCCCCCGACGCGCTGCTCGCGAGCACACCGAATATCGAATGGTGCGGCACCCTGGCGCTGCCGTCGGAGTGGCAGGACGGCACCCCGGTGGGCGGGCTTTCCGACCTCGGCTGGGACAAGGACGAATCGCTGCTGTTCCTGATCTCGGATCGCGGCTGGCTGCACCGGGCGCGGCTGGCGTTCAGCGGCAGCGGCGAGTTGCGCGGCTACGAACCGCTGGATACCTATCCGTTGCGCGGCGAGGACGGCGCTATCCTGGCGAGTGCCAGCAGCGATGCCGAGGCGCTGGCGCTGGAGAACGCGGACGACGGCGTGCGCGGCAATACCCAACTGGTGATCGGCTTCGAAGGAACGGCGGGGAGCGACGCCCGCTGGCAGCGCTTTCTGCCGTCGGGCATTGCCAGCGGGCCGGCACAGCGTCCGGCCGGCCTCTCGGACATCAGGCCCAACGGCGGCCTGGAGGCGCTGACCGATACCCCCGATCACGGTCTGATCGGGGGTGTCGAGAACCCGCCAGATGGCTGGCCGGAGAAGATGACACGGCTGTTCACCCTGGACGGCTCCCGGGAGTGGCGTTATCCGCTGGCGGCCAACGCCAACAGTGCGCTGACCGCCCTCGAAACGCTGGATGACGACCTGCTGGCGCTGGAGCGCGCCTACACGCCGCCAGCCTCGCTGGTGATTCGGCTGAGGCGGGCGCATCTCGCCGACGACGGCAGCGTCACGGTCACCGAACTGGCCCGGCTATCCAACGGCGATGGCTGGTCGCTGGACAACTTCGAAGGCCTGACCCGCCTCGGCGGCCAGCGCTACCTGATGGTGAGCGACGACAACTTCAGCCTGATGCAGCGCACCCTGCTGACCTGTTTTGCGGTTACCGAAAGCGGCACGGCGACGCCGTAGAGCCGACGCACACGGTCGTTCCCCGGCGGGTGCCGTCTCCCGCCGCCGCCCCCCCCCTCCTTCGTTCCCTCGGCCTTCACCTATGCACGACCAAGCATAATGATTTCCGCTAGTTGCCATTTCCGTTCACGGATTCGATCCTGCCGTCTCTTGCTGGTGGACATGGCAACAATAAGAAGAAATGTTCATACATTCTTCGCTCAAGCCCAAGGGCGCTTCTGCCGATGTAGAGCACGCGGTGTCTTCCCGGTAGTGCCGGCAGCGCCATCGACACGATAATCAAGAAGAGGGTTCAGGATGAGTGGGATCAATCAGGCCGTGCTGGATACCGGCGGCAACACCTCGGCGGGATTCTTCTCCCGCGAGAGAACGGTAGCGGGACCCAACTTCAATCGCTGGCTGGTGCCCACGGCAGCGCTGGCGATCCATCTCTGTATCGGCATGGCCTACGGCTTTTCCGTGTTCTGGCTTCCCATGAGCCAGGAGATCGTCGACGCGCCGGCAAGCTGCGCGAATATCGGGCTGTTCCAGGCGCTGACCACGACGAGCTGCAACTGGAGCGTTCCCCAGGTCACCTACGTCTTCGGCATCTTCATCGCGATGCTCGGTGTCTCGGCAGCCATCTGGGGTGCCTGGCTCGAGCATGCCGGACCGAGAAAGGCCGGCTGCATCGCCGCGGCTTGCTGGGGTGGCGGCCTGATCGTCGGCGGCATCGGGGTCATGCAGCATCAACTGTGGCTGGTCTATCTCGGCTGCGGCGTGCTGGGCGGTATCGGCCAGGGTCTGGGCTACATCACTCCGGTATCGACCCTGATCAAGTGGTTCCCGGACCGCCGTGGCATGGCCACCGGCTTTGCCATCATGGGCTACGGCGGCGGCGCCATGGTCGGCGCGCCGCTGGCGGTTCTGCTGATGAACCACTACTCCACCGGCGGCGGCACCGGTGTCGCCATGACGCTGATCACCATGGGCGTCATCTATGCCATCGTCATGGCCTGCGGTGCCATCGGCTTCCGCGTACCGCCCAACGGCTGGAAGCCGGCAGGCTGGACGGCGCCGAAGAATGCCAAGGCCAACACCATGATCACCCAGGGCCACGTGCACCTGAACACGGCGTGGAAGACCCGACAGTTCTGGCTGATCTGGGGCGTGCTGTTCCTCAACGTGACCGCCGGCATTGCGGTGATCTCCATGGCCAGCCCCATGCTGCAGGACGTCTTCGGCGGCGCCCTGGTCGGTCTCGCCGACCGCTCCGCCGCGCTGAGCGAGGCACAGCAGGCGGCGGTAGTCGCCGCGGCTGCCGGCCTGGTCGGCCTGATCAGCCTGTTCAACAGCGTCGGACGCCTGTTCTGGGCCTCGCTGTCGGACAAGATCGGCCGCAAGAACACCTACTACTGCTTCTTCGCCATCGGCATCGTGATGTACTGCCTGCTGCCGATGTGGGGCCACCTGGGCATGGCCGGGCTGTTCGTGATCTCGATCTGCGTCATCCTCAGCATGTACGGCGGCGGCTTCGCCACGGTGCCCGCCTATCTCGCCGATATCTTCGGCACCCAGATGGTCGGCGCCATCCACGGCCGCCTGCTCACCGCCTGGACCGCTGCCGGCCTGGTCGGCCCGCTGATCATCGCCGCCCTGCGCCAGGCCCAGCTCGACGCCGGCGTCGAACCCAGCCTGGTCTACGACCGCACGCTCTACATCATGGCCGGCCTGCTGTTCCTGGGCCTGATTTGCAACGCCCTGGTCAAGCCGGTC
>NZ_CALFQK010000029.1:0-9576 GCF_937921195.1 uncultured Salinicola sp. | reverse complement strand
CATGCCACAAGTACAATGTTTAGAACCAACCATTGCCATTTCGGCAAAGGTTAATAAAAACAACATCCACCATAGCCGTGGACGAGGCCGAGGAGAGCACAATGGCAATGAACAGTCGCGCCCTTCAGGAAACCGCGCTGCGCTACTTCCTGGCAGTGGTGAAAAACGGCTCGATCAGCGAGGCATCGCTCAAGCTCAACGTTGCGGCCTCGGCGATCAGCCGCCAGATCGCCCGGCTCGAAACCGAGCTCGACACCCAGCTGTTCGAGCGCCGCGCCAGGGGGATGGTGCCGAGCGCCGCCGGGGAGCTGCTCGCCGCCCATGCCAGACGCATGCAGCTGGAAACCGACCGGATTGCCAGCGAGATCCAGGCACTGCAGGGGCTCGAGCGCGGCACGGTGCGCCTGGCCAGCTCGGAAGGGTTCGCGGTGGATTTCATTCCCCTGGCGATCGCCCGGTTTCGGCGGCGCTATCAGGGTATCCAGTTTCGGCTCAGCGTCAGTTCGCCGGCCGAAGTGACGCGCCGGATACGTGAGGGTGAGGTGGATATCGGACTCACGTTCAGCCTGGCGCCGGAGCGCGACATCCAGGTGGAATCGCGTCAGCGATCGCGCATTCAGGCACTGATGGCCCACGACCACCCGCTGGCCGGTCGACGCGAGGTGAAGCTGTCACAGTTGCAGCCCCACCCTATCGCCCTGCCCCCCCCGGAGACCACGCTACGCCAGCTGTTCGACATCTGCTGCAGCCAGCAGAACCTGATCTTCGAGTCCGTCTTCACCAGCAACTACACCGAGGCGCTGGTCAACTTTGCCATGCTGGGCGGGGGCATTGCCCTGGCGGGGGAAATTTCAGTTCGCCACCGCCTGCTCCAGGATCGCGTCGTGGCCGTGCCGATCCGCGATGCCGGCATGGATGCACGACACGTGGAACTGCAGACGTTGGCCAATCGTACGCTGCCGGCGGCTACCGCCGCATTCGTCGAGCACCTCAAGGGGATGATGGATGCCGACAACCCGTGACAACCTTCAGCCTGCGTGGCACTTCTTGAATTTCTTGCCGCTGCCGCAGGGGCACGGATCGTTTCGGCCGACGTCCTTGAGCGTGTTGCGCACCGGCGCTTGCGCTTCATGGTGATGATGCTGGCAGTTCGGCCCGT
Source organism: uncultured Salinicola sp. (assembly GCF_937921195.1). Lineage (NCBI taxonomy): Bacteria > Pseudomonadati > Pseudomonadota > Gammaproteobacteria > Oceanospirillales > Halomonadaceae > Salinicola > uncultured Salinicola sp. Next base: position 8,417 of record NZ_CALFQK010000029.1, on the reverse strand, counting down.
GAACGTGCCCGGAAGCACCATGACCATGGTCGTGGCTGTGATCGTGATCGTGCTGGCAGTCCGGGCCGTGGACGTGAGATTGGGTCATGAAGCGCTACCGTAACGAGTGGAGGATAACCGACGCGCGATTATCCCCCACCGGGCGACACCGCGCCATTGTCTCGCGGGCCGATGACCTTACTTGATCTCGATCTCGACGAAGACGAACTCGAAGTCGTTGGCATTGATCACGTTATGCTCGGCACCACCCGGTCGGTAGTAGGAAACGCCCGCTTCCAGCGTCGAGAAGGTATGGCCGTCGAGGGTTTCGAGATCGAGCTTGCCGGTAGTCTGCGGCACCACGACATAGTCGCGATCATGCGCGTGCCAGCCCGTCTCGGCGCCAGGCGGGAATCGCCACTCGGTCACCACGACACGCTCATTGTCGATCTGTACGGTTGGCTGGGCCTGGGGGCGTGAAGCGCTCATGCAGCAACTCCTCTGTCGAAATCGGGGGACGAGCATCGGCGCGATGACGCCGATACCCGAGGGGGTCATCAATAGCCGTGGCGCTCGAGGATTGCTTCCTGATCCTGCGCCGGATGGCCATAGAACCTCAGCAGCTGTTCCGCCCGGTTGGTGAAGAAGCCGTCGACGCCGCGCTGCCGGTAGCGTTCGAAGTCGGCCGGCTCATCGACCGTGTAGAGATGCACCAGCATGCCGTCGTCGTGAGCCATGCCGACCATCCATGGCTCGGCCAGCTCCATGTAGCTGAACTGGCTGCTAAAAGGTCCATCATGCTCGGTCTGGACCGCCGACGGGCCGATCCCGATCGCGCCATGATCCCTGGCGAAGTCGAGCCAGGACCGGAAGGCTTCCGGCGAGGCCACCTGCTGGCGCGCGTAGTAGTCGGCGTTGCTCTCGTCCTCACCCTGCGGCTCGCTTGGCGCGGCCTCGATGCCGCCCTCGCCCAGCCACAGCAGCAACACCCGCGGCACCTCCGGCATGGTCTGCTCCAGGGCTTCGAGGCTGGCCCTGGAGAAGGTCTGCATGACCAGGCGTCCGGGGCCGTCGCCCACTTTTACCGCCCCGCCCCCCGCAGCCGGCCGAGTCTTGGCGGCACCGCCCAGCCAGCCACGCGCCTCGAGCTTGTCGCGCAGGTCCTGCTCGATCCCCGGGAACTGTTCGGGCACCTTGGTCTCGATATAGAGCCCCGGATGGTTGTCGCCGTTTTCGGCGATGTCGATCACCTCGTCCAGGGTCAGGATCTCGAGCCCCGAGTAACTGTCGCGGGCGCGCTCCGGATAGCTGGCATTGAACCAACTGCCGGCGTCGAGCTGCTTGAGTTCGTCCAGCGTGAAACTCGACACCGGCGCGTCGGCCCGGTCGGGGAACACCTCGGCCACGTCGGTATTGCGGCCCAGGGTATTGTCATGGACGGCCACCAGTACGCCGTCACTGGTGCGCTGCAGATCCAGCTCCAGGTAGTCGACTCCCAGGTCCCGCGCCAGCAGATAGGCGGGCCGGGTCGATTCCGGCGCCTGGTAGGACGCCCCCCGGTGGGCGATCACCGCATCGCAGGGTATCGGGATCTTGGTGCAAAGCGTCGAACCTTGGGGGCTCGCCCCGTCGTCGGCCTGGGCGGCCGCGAACGGCAGCATCAGGCTCAAGCCGCAGATCCGCAGCCAGTGTCGCTTCGCCTTGATCATCGTCGTCTCCTCGGGGATTGTCGGGGTGCTGCGGCGACTGCTCCAACATCGGCTAACGCATGATCTCCACGTTATACCGCGTGGCGGCCATCAACTCGCCGAAAGCGGTCACGGCCGCTTCCACATCGCGCCGGCGCATCGCCGCCAACAGCGTCAGGTGGTGCGGAAAACTGGCGTCGAAGACCTGGTTTCTGTCCTGCGGCGTCTGCCACGACACATAGAGCTCGGAGTGAATCGAGCGTATCAGTTCCACCAGCACCTGGTTGTGACTGGCGCGATAGATGGCGAGATGGAACGCCGAGTCCGCCTCATGAACGCGCAGAAAATCGTCGGCGGCACGGGCGACCTGGTAATCCGACAGGTACTGCGCCATCTCGTCGAACTGGGCCTCGCTGGCATGCCGGGTGGCCAGCGCGATGGCCTTTTCCTCCAGCACCAGGCGTACATCCAGCATCTCCAGCAGGTGACGCCGCGCATCCGTCACGTGCAGTCGCGAGAACAGGCGGAAGGTCTGCTGGTCGCTGACGTAGATCCCCTTGCCGTTGACGACCTGGATCACGCCCTCGGCCTCGAGCCGCTTCAGCCCCTCCCGTAGCGTGGAGCGCCCCACCTGCAGACGCTGCATCCATTCGGCCACCGACGGCAGTCGATCCCCGGCCACCAGCCGCTGCTCGGCAATATAGCTGCCGATCTCGCCGGCCACCGTGTCGGATAAGTAAAGTCTTTTCATCACTGTCCCGCTGATGCCGCTGGGCGGCCGTAGGCAAAAACGGTAACCACAAACCCGCTTAGGTTCAATTGAAGCGCCAGTCACCCTGTGATAATCCTACCTATCAGACAGGCTGACACCTGAATTGTCCACGACCCGAACTCTCTGCTCACCGACCCTGGCGATTTTCATGACGCTCAACGACAACGCCTCCGAGGCCGCTCGGGATTCCGAGATCTGCACCCACGCCTTCGAGGAGCACGAACGCTATGAGGGGGCGATCGCGCCCCCCATTTATCAGACCAGCCTGTTCACGTTCCCGACGCTGGAGCGCTTCACCGAGGTGATGCGCGACGAGCGCAGCCATTTCGTCTACAGCCGCGGCCTCAACCCGACCGTCAAGCTGCTCGAGGACAAGCTCGCCGCGCTGGAGCGGGGGGAGATGGCCAAGGCCTTCGCCTCGGGCATGGGCGCGATCAGCGCGACGATGATGACGCTGCTCGACCAGGGCGACCATGTGCTGCTGGTCAACCAGGCCTACGGCCCGACGCGCCAGCTGCTGGAGCAGATGGCACGATTCGGCGTGAGCTTCAGCGAGACCGGCGGGAGTCGCGGCGAGGTCGAGGCGGCTCTGCGGGACGATACCCGGTTGATCTACATCGAGAGCCCCTCATCGATGCGCATGGCGCTGGCCGATCTCGACGGTATCGCCGAACTGGCCCGAAGCCGGGGCGTGCTCACCGCCATCGACAACACCTGGGCGACCCCGCTATACCAGAAGCCGCTGACTCACGGCATCGACCTGACCCTGCATACGCTCTCCAAGTACATCGGCGGCCACAGCGACCTGGTCGGCGGAGTCGTCGTCGGCCGGCGGGAGCTGGTGGCGTCGATCTTCGAGCACGGCCACCAGTTGCTGGGAGCGGCGCTCTCGCCCCACAGCGCCTTCCTGGCCCTGCGCGGCCTGCGCACGCTACCGATCAGGATGCGCCAGCACCAGGCCAACGTGCTGGAAGTCATCCGCTACCTGGCGACCCAACCCTCGGTGACGGGGCTCCACCACCCGTGCCTCGCCACCGGCGAGCAGGCGGCGTGGGCCGAGAGACAGCTGAGCGGCCACGCCGGACTGCTCAGTTTCGAGATCGTCGATCCGTCCTATGTCCGCATCGCCGGTTTCATCGACACCCTGCGCGTCTTCCGCATCGGCGTGAGCTGGGGCGGCTACGAGTCGCTGGCCATCTCCCAGCGCCAGCCCGACGACACCGGCCCCGCCCTGATCCGCCTGGCGATCGGCCTGGAGGACGTGCAATCCCTGCTCGACGATCTGGAGCGCGCCTTCCGCACGCTGCAATAATCCCGCCACGTCAACCGGAGACGCCACGATGGCCACCACCCGACAACAACAACCCGGGTTTCTCGCCTCGCTCGGACTACTGCTCGTCATTGCCGCCACCATCATCTACGGCATCGTCATCGCAGCGTACGAAACGGAGATGGTATTGATCACCGTCGGCGTCCTGTCGACGCTGTTCGCTGTCGCCCACGGCCGCCGCTGGGACGACATCATGACCATCCTCGCGGACAAGATCCGCACCGCGACCATCGCCATCCTGGTGCTCTACAGCATCGGGCTGATCATCGGGACCTGGCTCGTGGCCGGCGCCATCCCCTACTTCATCTACTATGGGCTGGAACTGATCGACCCCGGCTATCTCTACGTCATGGCGTTCGTCGCCACTGCCATCGTCTCGACCTGCACCGGGACCTCATGGGGATCGGCAGGCACCATTGGCGTAGCGATCATGGGGATCGCGGGGGCCATGGAGATCAACCTGGCGATCACCGCCGGCGCCGTCATCTCGGGAGCCTACTTCGGCGACAAGCTATCGCCGCTCTCCGATACCACGATCATGGCCTCCATGGTGGTCAAGGTGGACCTATACCGCCATATTCGCTACCTGATGTTCACCTCGGTGCCATCCTGCCTGGTCGCGGCGCTCGCCTACTGGGTGCTGGGCACCAGCCTCCATGGCGATGCCCAGTCGCCGGCCATCGCCGCCACCACCACCCAGATCAAAGAGCTTTTCACCCTCAATCCGATCCTGCTGCTCCCGGCGGTCATCATTCTGACCGGGTCGGTGCTCAAGAAGCCGACGCTGGTGGTGCTGTTCGCCTCGACGCTGTGCGCCATGCTGCTGGCGCTGTGGGTACAGGGTCTGCCGCTGTCGGTGGTGGTCCAGGCCGCCGTCTCCGGCTTCAGCGTCGACATGCTGCCCTCTGCCCAGGCGGGAGAGATCAACGACACGCTGCGGACACTGCTGGAACGGGGCGGCCTCTACAGCATGCACGGCACCGTGCTGTTCGTGTTCTGCGCGTTCTTCTTCGCCTCGGCGCTGGAGGCCTCGGGAGCGCTCCATGTGGTTCTCCACCGGACGCTGGAGCAGGTGCGTTCCGCCGGCGGCACCATCCTCGCCTCGCTGATCGCCGGCCTCTGCATCATCTTCGCCACCGGCAACAGCTACGTGACCTTCTTCCTGACCCGCGAGATCTTCGCCGACCAGTACGCCAGCAAAGGGCTTCATCCGCTCAATCTCTCGCGCAGCCTGGAAGACGGCGGCATGATCCCCGAGCCGCTGGCGCCATGGACGGTTTCGGCGGTCTACATGGCGGCGACGCTCGGCGTATCCACGCTCGACTACGCCCCCTGGGCGCTGTTCAACTATCTCGGGATCGTGTTCTCGGCGCTGCTGGCGATCGCCGCGCCATGGACCGGCAGTTTCGGCGTACGCCGACTGGCGCAGAAGGGAAATCCGCCTCGCGCTCGGGTCAACGGGGTTGCGGCGGCGGGCGATCCCCGCTGAGTCTCCCCGACCCCCATCGCCGAGATGGCGATGGGGGTCCCGCGATCACGCCCAGGCATTGACGTTGTCGGCATCCTCGAAATCCGGCCGCTGCGGGTGAACGACACAGAACCGGTGGCCGGTCGGCGCCTCCATGATGGTCCAGCGCTCCAGCCGCTCGACCACCTGCGCACCCAACCCCTCCAACCGGGCCACCTCCGCCTCGATATCGTCGGTCTCGATATCCAGGTGAACCCGACTGGGGTGATCCACCTGCTGTATCAGCACATCGGGCTGATCCGGAGGCGTGGCCAGCTTGCCGTATTTCTCATCGGTCTCGTGACAGGGCCAGCCCAGTGCCCGGGCCCAGAACTCGATGGCGGAAGACTTCTCACCGCCCTGGCTGTCGATGACGAGTCCCGCCAGACGACTCTTGTGCATTTCGTTCTCCTCTCCGTCATGCAGATTCAAAAGGCGTATCACTCCCCAGCATAGCCAGCGTCGGGCACGACGACCTCCCCCGATCGACGCCCACCGCCCCAGTCAGTCCTCACTTCGCCGGGAGCCCTTTTCGCCCCGGCCCCGCCCCGAGTTCGAATCCATTCATGCCAGTCATCGCAACGGGATGGCGGAGGCGGCGCACATGCGTTAAGCTGCGGGCCCATTGCCGTTATCTGTCTGACCGTCGTCACGCGAAGCTGAAAGAGTCGACGACCCTCCATTTTGCCGCCTCCAGGCGCATCAGCCAGCACTGGCATTCCCCGGTAGAGCGTAGCCGCTTCGCTTCGCCATTCGCCGCGACCTAGAGAATACCGAATGAGTTTTGCCTCACTGGGCCTTAGCGCCCCGTTGCTGAAAGCCGTTGCCGAGCAAGGCTATGACACCCCCTCCCCGATCCAGTCACAGGCGATTCCCGCCGTCCTCGAGGGAAGAGACGTCATGGCGGCCGCGCAGACCGGCACCGGCAAGACGGCGGGTTTCACCCTGCCGATCCTTCACCGCCTGTCCCAGGGCGATCGCCCCCGCGCCGGTTCACAGATTCCGGTACGTGCGCTGATCCTGACCCCGACCCGTGAGCTCGCCGCTCAGGTCGGCGAGAGCGTGGCGACCTACGGCAAGCACCTGCCGTTGAAAAGCGCCGTGGTCTTCGGCGGCGTCAAGATCAACCCGCAGATCGCTACCCTGCGCCAGGGCGTCGACATTCTCGTCGCCACCCCTGGCCGCCTGCTCGATCTCTACCAGCAGAAAGTGGTTCGCTTCGACAAGCTCGAAGTGCTGGTACTGGACGAAGCCGACCGCATGCTCGACATGGGCTTCATCCATGACATCCGCAAGATTCTGGCCGTACTGCCCAAGCAGCGCCAGAACCTGCTGTTCTCGGCGACCTTCTCCAACGATATCCGCAACCTCGCCAAGGGCCTGGTCAACGATCCGGTCGAGATCTCGGTGACACCGCGCAACGCCGCCGCGGCGACGGTGAAGCAGTGGGTCCATCCGGTGGACAAGAGCCGCAAGCCGGCGCTGCTGTCGCACCTGATCCAGACCCACCAGTGGCAACAGGTGCTGGTCTTCACCCGCACCAAGCACGGCGCCAACCGCCTGACCAAGTATCTCGAGGGCCAGGGCATCGAGGCCGCGGCGATTCATGGCAACAAGAGCCAGAACGCCCGCACCAAGGCACTGGCCGACTTCAAGAGTGGCGGCGTCCGCGCCCTGATCGCGACCGATATCGCGGCGCGCGGGCTGGATATCGATCAGCTGCCGCAGGTGGTGAACTTCGAACTGCCCAACGTGGCGGAGGACTACGTCCACCGCATCGGCCGTACCGGCCGTGCCGGCGCCAGCGGCCAGGCCGTCTCGCTGGTGAGCCTGGACGAGAAGAAGGAACTGGCCGGCATCGAGCGCTTGATCAGCCAGCGCCTGAACAGCGAGGCGGTGGCTGGCTTCGAACCCACACCCGGTGGCGGCCCCAAGGTCGACGAGAACGAAGGACGCCAGCCCCGCGGCGGCCAACGGCGTGGCGATGGCGGCCAGCGTCGCGGCAACGGTGGTGGTGGCCGCGGCAACAATGCCGGCGGGCGAGGTAACGGCGGCGGTCGCGGTGGCAATTCACGTCGCAGCGAAGGCCGTGGCGCCTCCTCGGGCCAGGGCGGGTCGCAAGACGACAACCGTGGCAACCGCATCGATAGCGACAACCGTGGCAACCGCGGCGGCGATGCCCCGGCCCAGCGCCGTCAGCGCTCGCGCGGTGGCCAGCGTCGCAGCGGCGGCGGCGGCGGCGGCGGCGGCACGTCCAACGGCAACGTCTGATACCCGGCCCTCAGGGCCGGCCCCAAACGACAACGCCACCGTCATTGACGGTGGCGTTGTCGTATCCGGACGTCGGATCCTCGCCGAGGCGCGGCCCGGCGCTCAGTCGAGCACGATGAGCCGGTTGGGCAGTTCATTGCGCTCGTGGGTCGCCGGCACATGGGCCTCGAGCAGCTCGCCACAGCTATCGATGCAGTCGAGAAAGCCCTGCAACGTCTCGCCGGCTTTGACGCGAGCGGTGAACGCCTCGACGATCGCCTGCCAGGTATCGTCGCTCAAGCGTGCCGAGATGCCTCGATCGACGAGGATCTCGACGTAGCGCTCGGCCTCGGAGACGAAGATCAGCATGCCGGTGCCCGCCTCGGTGTGATGCAGGTTCTGCTCCAGGAACTGGCGCCTGGCCAGGTTGGAGGCGCGCCAGAAACGCACATGCTGCGGAATCAGTCGCGTCAGCACCGGCGGCAGCCGGAACACCACCGCCAGCACGATGAAGACCAGCCACTGCGCCAGCAGCAGATACCAGGCGCTGCTCCCGCCCAGCCACCCCAGCCAACTGGCGATGACGCTCAGCGCGCCGGGGACGATGAGCGCCGTCAGTCCGGCCCACAGCAGCGGAATATAGGTGTAGTCGTCGGCCTGACGCGCCAGGACGGTGACGACCTCGGCATCGGTGTCGCGCTCGATCCGCGTGATCGCGTCGCCGACTTGCCGCTGTTCGCTTTCACTCAATAAAGCCATGCTGTCGTTATCCTGTCGTCTACCAGCCACCGGACGCGCCGCCGCCGCCGAAACCACCACCACCGCCGCCGAAGCCGCCGCCACCGAAACCACCGCCGCCGCCGAAGCCGCCGGAACCGCCGAGGGCGCCGC
>NZ_CALFQK010000028.1:0-44325 GCF_937921195.1 uncultured Salinicola sp. | reverse complement strand
CCGAGTACGGCCTGCCCCGCCACGCCCACCAGCACCGCCAGCACGCTGGCAGAAGCCAGAATCGACAGTCCCAGGGTTTCGAAGAGCTGAACCTGCCCCAGCACATAGATCGACACCGCCGTCACCAGGACGAGGATGATGATGCGCCGCACCGCGTAGAGCGTCGTCAGCAGCTTGCGGTCGTCCTGGGGCTTGGAATCGTCGATCTGCCCCGCGAGGCGACGCGTCATCTTCAGCATCATGGTATCGACGAGCCGCAGCCCGACGGCCCCGGTTCCCCAGGCCAGGATAGCGATCAGCACCACGCGCAGGGTGGTCGTCGCGACCGCCGAGAAGGAGACGACGTAATCGAGCAGCGCCTGGGTCAGCAACGACATCACGATGAGCGCCACCGGGCCGCGAATCTGCTTGGCGAAGATGCTCGGTGCCCCGGAGGGCAACCAGCGCGTCATCACCTCGATCAACCGGTAGACCCCCTTGCCGACCAGGGCAACCGCCAGCAGCACCAGCGGGATCGCGATCCACTCCCAGATCCTGAGCAACCCGAAGGAGCCCTTCAGGCTTTCGGGAATGTGTCGCTCGAACGCCGTAGGGCCGTACTCTCGATAGAGCGCGGGGATCGCCGCCACGCTCTCCGGCATGATCAGCCAGACCGGTTCCTCGTTATCCAGCTGATAGCGACCCAGCCGGATGTCGTAGGTGTCGCCATCGGCCTCGAGCGAGGCCAGCTCGATATCGCGACGTGGCTCCCCGGCATGGGGACTCTCGCCCGTGGGATCTTCGATGGCGGCATCCTGACGCCCGGAGAGATTGGAGATACGGATCGACTTGCCACGCTGGAATATGGCGGCGAGCTGTCGGGCCAGTTCGGCACCCCGCTCACGCTGTTCCGCCGGGGACAGATCGGCAAGATTGAGGATATGGGCCGCCGCCTCGAAATCGCCCCGGTCGGTCAGGTCCCGGAAGGTGCGCATCGACTCCCGGGGCGTTCTGAGATTGACGGAACCCGTGGCCTTGCCCAGGCCACTGTTCAGCGAATCGATGGCGTACCACTCCCGCTCGCCGCCATCTTCCTGGGTCTGTGCCAGGCACAGGCTGGAGACCAGCAACATCGATGCCGCCAACAACCACCGCCGCCATGCGCCCATGCGTTTCATCCCTGAGTCACCGCTTTCCTGAGTCGTTGGCCGGATCATCCCGCCTTCCATGATCCGCGTCCATCACGTGAGTCAATCCCGCGTGCGGGATCGCCACGAGGTTCCACCGCGGCTCTGGTACTGGCAGAGGCGCGCTACAAGCCGAATAACTGCCTTTCTATCGCGGCCTTGTCGATGACCGACCACACCTCCTGGATCTTCCCATCGGCGAACCGGTAGAAGACGTTCTCATGAAACACGACCCGCCGACCGTCGACCCGCAGCCCCAGGAATTCGGCTTGTGGATGACAGTCGAAGCGCAGCCTGCTGCCAACGGTCGAAGCGTCGGATATCAGCCGTTCGATGGCAAAGTGCAGGTCGGGTATGTCGCGATAGTCGCCAGCCAGAATTTCGCGATACCCGCTGATGCCAATCGTCGAACCGTTGTGGATGACGGTATCGCTGACGAACTCGTCGAGCCCCTCGAGATCGCGGGCGTTCAGACACGCGATATAGGCTTCATAACGCGACTTGAGATCCATCTACCCCTCCCCGCCTGATCGGCATGAAAAGGACTCCCGCAACCCACCCAGAATCAGCGTTGCAAAAGTATCCGCGGCCTCGGCTTCGCCGCAGTTGCCGCGAGCCATCGCGGCTGACAAGGCTTCACCGGCACCGATCAAACCGATGCAGCGCCGCTCCAGCTCGGCCTGCTGCAGGTCGGTGTGCGGTTTCAGCACGGCGGCGAACAGCTGCACGTAACCATCGAGCAGCTCCTGATAGACCCTCTCTTTCTCCTCGCTCCCCGCCAGCGCCGCACCGATCGCGTGCCATTCGCCAGTGGTATCGGCGTAGCAGTGAATGTAGGCCGAAGCGAGAGCGGCGACGGTCTCCTCGATGCTGCGCTCGCCGGTGGTCAGTGCGGCCTGGAGCGCCGCTGCCTGTGCCTGGTCGATCGACTTGTAGAGTTCGATGAGTAACTTCGAACGCGTACCGAAATGGTCGTAGGCGACCGGCTTCGAGATCCCGGCGCGAGTCGCCAGGTGCCCCAGCGTCAACCGATCGGCACCCTCATCACGAACGATCGTCAACGCCACATCCAGCAGTTGCTGCCGCCGCTGGGCGCGGGAAAGCCGGCGAGACACCGGCTTTGCCGTCTCTTCCCGGGGGTTTCCCTTCTCTTTCTCGCTAGCCAATCGATCGCTCCTCATTGATAACCTACCAAAAGTAGCTTATCGTTATCAAAACCTACCATTGGTAGGTTTTATCACGTTCCCAGGAGACGTCACAATGACATCCGATCCCATTCTGCTCATTGGCGGTGCCGGCGTCGTCGGCCGCCAGACGGCGAAGCATGTGCGCCACGCTTATCCCGACGTACCGCTACTGATCGGGGGCCGCGATCTCGACAAGGCGCAGCGTACGGCCCGGGAGATCGGCCATGCCGAAGCGGTGACGGTCGACCTCAGCGCAGCCGACCTGGGTCTTGGCAAGCGGCCGATCAGCGCGGTGGCGATCTATTTCACGGACACGAGTACCGCCGCGCTCGCCTTTGCCCTGGCCCGCAAGGTCCCCTATATCAGCATCTCGCCCGCCCTGTATGAGACCGGCCCGGAAATCGCCGCGTACATGCACGAGCCGGATGCCGCCCCCGTGGTACTGGGTACGGAGTGGCTGGTGGGTGCCACCACGATCCCCACGCTGGCGTTCGCCAAGTCGTTCAGCCGTATCGACACGATTCGCCTCGGCGCATTGCTGGATGAGCAGGACGAGGGAGGGCCGGCTTCCTTCGACGATCTCGAGCGCCAGACCCAGGCCATTCCCGCCGCCCAGGTCCGTCGAGACGGCGCCTGGATCTGGCGCACCGGGGACGACCTCAAGACCACCTTTCGCGCAGCCGATGGCATCGAGATGGAAGCCTCCGCGCTCTCGCCCCACGATGTCGTCGCCCTGGCAACCGCTACGGCCGCGGCGAACGTCGAGTTCAACCTCGCCATCGGCATCAGTTCCAGCCGCCGACGCGGCGAGCCGATGTCCACCGAGATTCTGGTGGAACTCGCTGGAGCGGATCATGCAGGCCAGACGCTTCGCACGCGCCATGCGGTGATTCACCCCGAAGGCCAGATGCCGCTGACGGGGCTTGGCGTGGCGCTGTTGCTCGAAAGACTCCTGGGACTCGACGGCGGACCCTCCACGCCGCCCGGGCTCTACTTCCCGTATCAGGTTCTGGATTCACGGCACTATTTCGATCGATTCCGGCAGGCAGGCGGCAAGATCGTGACGCTCGAGCCGGCGTGAAGCGGTGGGGTCGGCGAGGGATGACGACGCGATACGACAGGCCCAGCCCATGAACGAAACCCGAATCGCCTCGTGGTTTGGGTGAAGCGCCTTCATGTCGACTAGACTCCAGCCACGGGGACGAAGCCTCCGCGCCAGGGCCGTGTTACCGGCGAGGTGGCAGCCCCGCCGATGACGACCTGGCTTGACGCACGACGTCCTGGCCTTACCTGCAAAAGGAGCTTGCCATGCTTGCCACTGCCGAACGACCGGTCCGAACCGGGCCCAATCCGCTTCACGGGATGCTGCTTGCCGGCGCCTTCCCGCTATTCCTGGGCGCCGCCTTGAGCGATTACGCCTACTCCACGAGTTTCAATGTCCAGTGGAGCCACTTCGCCTCCTGGCTGATCGCCGGCGGCCTGGTGTTCTGCGGCCTTGCGCTGATCTGCGCGCTGATCGGAATCTTCCGCCCGGCCGGTAGCCGCGGCCTGTCCGTGCTGTACTTCGTGCTGTTGCTGGTGACCTGGGGGCTCGGCTTCTTCAATGCGCTGGTTCACGCCCGGGATGCCTGGGCGACGATGCCGACGGGCCTGACCCTGTCGATCGTCGTCGCAGTGCTTGCGTTCGTCGCCATCTGGATTGGATTCACCAGCCGCAAGAGCGGAGGCCACTCATGAAACACGCCAGCCAACTGCGCTACGCCGCACCGCTCTCGATCCTGCTGCTGGCCGGGGGCGCGCACGCTGCCGACCCGGACCCGCAGTATGGGGCCAATCCGGAACTGCCCGATCCACAGCGCGGCCTGCTGCCCAACATGGGGGTTCCCGAACAGGCACCCTGGGATGACAAGCTGCCCACGGTACCGGACGGCTACCGCATCGACGCCATCGCCACCGATCTCGAGGTTCCCCGTCAGACCCTGGTGCTACCCAACGGCGATATCCTGGTCGCCGAGGGGAAAGGGGGCGGCAACGCGCCAAAATCCCGGCCGAAGGACTTCATCGCCGGGCTGATCCAATCGAAAGGCACCACCTCGGTCAAGGGTGGCGACCGGTTGACGCTGCTGCGTGACAGCGATGGCGACGGCACTTACGAGGAGCAGACGGTTTTTGCCGAAAATCTCAATGCGCCCTACGGCCTCGCCCTGGTCGGCGATGATCTCTACGTGGCCAACCAGGATGCGTTGGTACGGTTCGATTACCAGCAGGGCCAGACCGAAGCCAGCGGCGAGCCCGAGCTCGTGACGCCGCTGCCGGCGGAGATCAATCACCACTGGACCAAGTCGCTGACCGCGAGTCAGGACGGGCAGCATCTCTATGTCGGTATCGGTTCCAACAGCAACATCACCGAGCGCGGCATGGAAGCGGAAGTCGATCGCGCCGAAATCTGGGAAATCGATCCGGAGACCGGCGCCCACCGCGCCTACGCCACCGGCGTGCGCAACCCGACCGACCTGACGATCCAGCCGGGTACCGGCATGTTGTGGGCCGTCGCCAACGAGCGCGACGAATTGGGACCGCATCTGGTGCCGGACTATCTGACCTCCATTCAGGACGGCGGCTTCTATGGCTGGCCGTACAGCTACTGGGGCCAGCACGTCGATCCGCGGGTGAAGCCGGAAAATCCGGCGCTGGTCGAGACGGCGATCGCACCCGACTACAGCCTCGGCTCGCACCGCGCCCCGCTCGGGGTCGCCTTCTCGAACGACGCGGTGGGCGGGCAATTCACAGACGGTGCCTTCGTCGGCGAGCACGGCAGCTGGAATCGTGCCGATCCGGTCGGCTACAAGGTGGTGTTCGTGCCCTTCGAGAATGGAGAACCGGCCGGCGACCCGGTCGACTTCGTTTCCGGCTTCCTCACCGATGACGGCAGAACGCGCGGGCGTCCGGTCGGCGTGACCGTCGCGCCGGATGGCTCGGTGATCATCGCCGATGACCTGACCAACGCCGTCTGGCGGGTGGCACGGGATGGCAACGCGGCATCGTCAACGGAGCCCGCCGCCGAGGCACCATCGGGCGCCTCCAGCGAGGAAGCCAAGCCGCCGGAAGAGGAGACAGAGATGCCCGAGAACGGATACGCCGGGGATGGATGACCCCGGCGCGGGGCGCCCGACTCGACCGTTACTCGATGATCGACGCGAAGCGATCGTTCAATCGTCTGAGCGCGGGTTTGAGCAAGGGCGCCGGCTTGTCGCGAAGCATCAGCGCTTCTTCTCCGGCATAGCTGAAGGTGATCGCTTGCGCGGCGAGCCAGCGTAGCGGCTCGGGCTCCCAGCGCTTGATTAGCCGGCGGTGGCTGTCATTGGCAAAGGCCCAGGGCATGCGCGCCAACTCGCTATCGCGCTCGAGGATCAGGTCGGCCAAGGTGCGGCCGAACAGGTGCGAGGCGGCCACCCCTTCGCCGGCGTAGCCGCCCGCGGTGGCAAGGCCGTCGCGACGGTCGAGGATCGCATGCGGGCGGAAGTTGCGCGACAAGCCCAACGAACCGCCCCAGCCATACTCGATCCTGACACCCTCCAACGCAGGCAGGAGATCCACCAGCAGGTCACGCCGCAGCCGAATGGCCGCATCATCGATCGCCTGATCGGCCTTGGATCTGGCGCCGAGATAATAGTTGCCGCGCGCCCCGAAAACGATGCGCCCATCGGCACTGCGATGACCGTAATTGATCAACCGGCTGGCATCGGCGAAGGCGGGACGCTCGGCCATGCCGATCTCCTGCCAGCGAGCCTCCGATAGCGGCTCGGTGGCGATCACCAGGCTCTGCACCGGAATCACATGGCGCTTGAAATCGAGGAACCGGTCGGCGTACCCCTCGGTCGCACACACGACCATCGGTGACTCGACGCTGCCTTCGCGCGTGTTCACCTTGTGATGCGACAGGGTCTCGGCGCGGCTCTGCTCGTAGATCGTCACGCCTAGGCGTTCGACGCGCTCGGCCAGGCCGGCGACCAGCTTGGCCGGGTTCAGCGTGGCGACCTGGCGATGATAAATACCGCCGTAGCCGTTTCTGAATCGAGCCTTCTCCGAGAGTTGCTCGGCATCCAGCCAGTAGCAGTTCGCCTCACTGTGCCCCAGCTCATGCAGATGCTGCAGGTAGTCGCGCTGGATGGCGATCTGATCCCGGTAGCGAGCCGCCGCATAGATCGCGCCGCCCTTGTTGAAATCGGCCTCGATCCCCTCGCGCGCCAGTACCCGGCCGACCTCATCGACGTTATCGGCCACCACGCCACAACAGGTTTGCCGTTCCGCCAATGGCAAGTCCCCGATATGCCGCTCCAGCCCGGCGAGGTTACCCACCACCCAGCCGCCATTGCGCCCCGACGCGCCATGACCGACACGCTCGGCCTCGAGCACGACGATCTCCCGCTCGGGGGCAAGGCGCTTCAGGTAATAAGCGGTCCATAGCCCGGTGAAGCCGGCACCGACGATGACCACGTCGGCCTGGACATTCGCGGTCAGGCGCGGGCGCGACGTCGGCCGCTCGCCCAAGGTGGTGCTCCAAAAGTTGCTATGCGCATCAGTGTGCATGGCGTATTCGCTCATCCAAGATCACATGTAGCCCAGCACCAGATACCCCGCGGCGGCAATACAGCCCGCGAGGGCCGCATAAGGCAACTGGGTGAAGGCGTGCTGGAAGGGAGTGCAGCCGCTGGCCTGGGCGGTCAGCACCGTGGCATCGGAGTAGAAGCAGGCATGGCTGCCGAAGGTGCTGGCGGAGAGCGTCGCGCCGATCACCAGGGTCATGTCAGCCCCGAGATTCTGGCCCAGCACCGCGACGATCGGCAGGATGATCACGAACACGCCCCAGTTGGAACCGGTGGCAAAGGAGACGAAGCCCATGACGGTGAAGATGATGAAGGGCAGCATTTCCGCGCTGACCAGCGGCTCGACCGTGGTGATGACATAATCGGCGAGCCCCAGCGAGGTGTTGACCTCATTGAAGAGGAAGGCGGCCACCAGCACGGCCAGGGCATCCAGCATCGACTTGAAGCCTTCCAGGATATTGTCGAAGGTCTGGCTGGGCGACAGCTTCTTGAACCCGATGAAGGCCACGATCATGCCGGCCAGGGTCACGAAGATGCCCATCAGGAAATCCAGGTCGAACCACCAGGTAAAGAAGGCCAACGACGCCATGGGCAGCAGAAAGGACCAGATACTGCCTTTCGCATGGGTGTCCGCTTCGAGGTGGGCGATTTCGTCATCGATGTGTTCGGCACCGGGAGGCACGCACTGCCCTTGTTTTTCGGCACGCTGCTCGGCCTTTTTCATCGGGCCGAAGGCAGGCATCCAGCGCAAGATGAAAAGCGGCACCAGGATCACCGCGACCCAGGGGTAGAACATGAAGGGAATGGCCTGGATGTAGGTCCACACCCCCTGGCCATCCTCCGCCACGCCGTTGCTCTCGAGCAGCGCGCCGAAGAAGACCGCCCAGGTCGATATCGGGATCAGCACGCTGATGGGCGCCGCGGTGGAGTCGACCACGTAGGCCAGCATTTCCCGGGACGTCTTGAAGCGGTCGGTGACCTTGCGCATCGAGGTGCCGACGGCCAGGGAGTTCAGATAGTCGTCGACGAACAGGATGATGCCCATGATCCAGCAGCCCAGCAGCGCGCGAGGCTTGTTGGTGGTATAGCGCATCAGCTTGTCCGCAAAGGCGCGCGAAGAACCAGACTTGAGCAGCAGCGCAATGATACTGCCCATCAGGCCGCAGACCATGATGACCCAGGCGACATCTTCATCGGTCATCACCGTGAGCAGATCCTCGGTGAGGCTGCTCAAGGCATTGCCGGGATCGATCATCAAGGTGCCGATAAAGGCCCCCAGCACCAGGGGTTCGAGGGCCCGGCGGGTCCACAATGCCAGTATCAGGACGATTGCCGTGGGCAGCAGGACAAGGGGATTGTCATATTCCATCGTGTCTCACCTCAGCGGAGTTGTTGTTGTGCCTTCGTGAATGACGGGAAGCCGAATTGTCGGGCGCAAATGCGCCGCTATTTCAGTTTTTTCGAGTAATTGCTACTTCAGCTTTTCGAGTAATTGGTAATACCACATGCCGGCCGCGAGCAGTGCATTGCCGAGTCGGTCGTCGAGCAGGATGCGGAGGTGTCGAACCTCGGCGAAGGCATCGAACTCCTCGAGCGTGCCGGAAACCGCATTGGCCATGATCTCGCCGACGATGTGCGACGTGGCGATGCCGTGGCCGGAATAACCCTGGGCGTAGTAGACGTTGTCCGAGAGCTTGCCGAGCTGGGGAATGCGATTGATGACGATGCCCGCCATGCCTTGCCATTGAAAATCGATGGCAACGCCTTTGAGCTGCGGGAAGGTGTGCTCCAGGCGCGGCCGCAGCTCCGAGGCGATGTCTTGTGAATCGCGCCCCGAGTAGTTGGCGCCGCCACCGAAGAGAAGCCGCTTGTCGGCGGTCAGTCGGTAGTAGTCGAGCACGAAACGCGTGTCATAGACCGCCAGATCCTCGGGGTCGATGGACTGCACCTGTTCGGGCGATAGCGGCGCCGTCGTCACGATGCCCAGCGATGCCGGAAACAACTTGCCCTTCAGCTGCTTGCGCTCGAGGCGGTGATAGGCGTTGCCGGCCAGGATCACGCTGTCGGCCGTCACCCGGCCGTGCTCGCCGACCACCACCGGCGTATCGCCGTGCTCGATATCCACCACCGGCGAATCCTCGAAGATCCGCGCTCCCAGGCTTGCTGCCGCGCGGGCCTCCCCGAGGCACAGGTTGAGCGGATGCAGGTGCATGTTGTAATCGTTGCGGATCGCCCCGTGATAGAGCTCGGTACCGACCACCTCGCGCACCGCCTTGGCATCCAACCAGTGCACATGCTCGCCGATGGCATGGTGCTGCGACGCCTCGAAATCCTGTCGCAACGCCTTGATGTGACTGGGCTTGTAGGCCGCCTGCAGGTGGCCGTGCTTGAGATCGCAGGGGATCGCATACTTCTCGACACGTTGTTTGATGATCCGGTGCCCGCGCCAGCGCAGGTTCCAGACGAACGCCTCGGCGTCGTCGCCCAGCGTGTGGCGCATTTGTCGGGTCATGGCGTCCTGCCCGGAGAGACTGCCGGTCACCTGCCCGCCGTTGCGTCCGCTGGCCCCCCAGCCGATTCGGTTGGCCTCGACGATGGCCACGCGATAGCCGCGTTCGGCCAGTTCGACCGCCGTAGCCACGCCGGTGAAGCCGCCGCCGACGATCGCCACGTCGACACGATGTTCACCTTCCAGTCGCGGGTAGTCGGACTCCTGGACGATCGATGCGCTGTAGTAGGAGGCACAGCGTTGCTGGGTCATGCCTGCTCCTTAAAGACGGGAAAGATAAGTCTGGCGGTCGACATCGGTGACCCTGGCCATGAGCTCCCGGGCCTCGTGACGCTTGATCCTGGCGTAGAGATCTCGATACGCCGTGCCGAAGATATCGGCCATGGCCGGCGAGGCGGCGAAGCGCTCGAGCGCGGTGAGCCAATCATGGGTGAGATGCTCGGAGCGCTGCCGTGCGTGGGCTTCGTCCTCGATGGCCGGTGGCGGCGCGATGCGTTGCTCGAGCCCGTGCAGAATGCCACCCAGCAGCGCCGTGGCGACCAGATAAGGATTGGCATCGGCTCCGGCCACGCGATGTTCCAGACGCGCCGCGGCGCCATGCCATTCCGGCACGCGGATGGCCGCACCGCGATGATCGCGCCCCCAGGTGCACTCGATCGGCGCGAAGCTGTCGGGTTGAAAGCGGCGGTAGGAATTGCCGTGCGGCGCGAAGATCGCCTGACCATCGAGCAAGCTGTGCATCACACCACCGATGGCAGCGTCGAGATGCCCGGCGCCGTTGTCCTGATCGAAGATATTGTTGCCGTCCTCATCGAGCACACTGACGTGCAGATGCATGCCCGACCCCGCCTGATCGCTGTAGGGCTTGGCCATGAAGGTGCTCGCCAGGCCGTGACGACGGGCGGCCTGGGCCACGAGACGCTTGAAATACAGCGCGTCGTCGGCGGCAGCCAGGGCATCCGGGAGATGCCAGAGATTGACCTCGAACTGCCCCGGACCGAACTCGGCGATCAGCGTATCCGCCGGAATATTCTGGGCGCGGGCGAACGCGCGAATGGTGTCGAGGACCGGCGCCACCGCATCCATCGTCTCGAGTTCGTAGAGCTGCTGACCCCGGGGTTCTCCGCCCGGGCACAGCGGCGCGGGCGGCATGGTCTTCAGCGCGTGCCGTGCCTCGGCGTCGAGCAGGTAGAACTCCAGCTCGATGGCGACCACCGGCGTCCAGCCGTGGCGTCGAAAGCGCTCGACGACCGCGGCGAGCATGGCGCGCGGGTCCATGAAACTCGGCGTGCCGTTCAGGTCGTGCAGGGTGGTGAGCACTTGGTGGCCCTTGGCCCAGGGCAGTGGCGTCAAGGTACGCTCATCGGCGTGACAGACACCGTCGGGGTCGCCGATGGACTGCGACAGCCCGGTCAGCGCATCGTTGTCCTCGCCCCAGATATCCAGCGACTGCGTCGAGAGCGGCAGGCGCACCTGCCCGTCCATCACCTTGTCGAGCTGTTCGGCGGGCACCCACTTGCCGCGCGGAATGCCGTTCATGTCGATGCACAACACGTCGACTCGGTCGGCGCCCTCTTCCTCGTGAGAGCGGTCGGTGCTGCGGGCAAACGAAGCCTGCGATATCTGCGCCATAGGGGACTCTCGATCTTGTTATGGTCCGATGTGATCACATGTGTGTGATCACACTAGCAGAGCCCCCATCACCCCCACAAGCAAGCCGGTATCGTGATTGCCCCCGCCAGTTACGTTAAGCTGGAACGCCTGGCTCGGCTTCCTCATCACAAAAGGCTTTGGCACATCGCATGACCACGGAATCAACCGCCAGTCGTACGGCTTTTTCGCCCGATACCGCCTCGACCCGGCTTCACCGGACCCTGCGCGTGCGTCTTTGCGAGGGTGACTTCACGCCCGGCGAAGTGATCTCGATTCGGCGCATCGCCGCGCAATACGGCACCGGCACCATGCCGGCCCGTGAGGCAATACGCTGGCTGGTGACCGAGGGCGCGCTGATCTTCTCCGACAGCCGCAAGATCATCGTCCCCGAGCTGAGCCATGACCGGTTTCATGAAATCCTGTTCGCCAGAAAGAACCTGGAAACCGAGGTGTCGCGCCAAGCCTTCGACAACATCGGCGCCACCGACATCGAGGCCCTGGAACGGATCGATGAGCAGATCAACGACGCCATCGCCCAGGGCGACCTGGTCAGCTACATGCGCGGCAATTACCAGTTTCACTTCCATATCTACCGCCTGAGCCAATCGCAAGTGCTGTTGCCACTGGTCGAGATACTCTGGCTGCAATACGGCCCCAGCATGCGCTACATCTGCACGCGCTGGGGCGCATCGAGCATCGCCGACGACTATCATCGCGAAGTGACACAGGCGCTCAGGCGCGGCGACCTGGCATCGTTCTGCGAGGCGATCGCCGCGGATATCGAGCAGGGCATGCTGCTGCTGGAATGACGAAACCACATAATGATGGATGCCTTCAACCTGATATGTTCTTTATCTATACCGGTGGAGCCTAACCCGCACTATGATCGACTTGGCGGTGATTTGTCTGGGCTTGAAGACAAGACTTAGCTCAGAGATGCCATGGACATCATCAATACGCGCGACGCCAAGACGCACCTCTCTCAGTTGGTGGACAAGGCCGCGAAGGGTGAGCCTTTCATCATCGCCAAGGCCGGCAAGCCAATGACACGGGTGACCGCGGTGGATACTCCGGAGCCCGTAAAGAGTCGTCGTCTGGGATTTCTCCAGGGGCAGATACGTGTACCGGAGGACTTTGATCGCCTCGGTGAAACGGACATTGCCGATTCCTTCGAGGGCTGAATAAATCTGCTACTGGATACGCATTTGCTGCTGTGGGCGGCGCTGAAGATGCGCAGGACGATGCTGCGTTACGCGTCGCCCGCAGGGGTCGTCCACGGGGAGATAAAGTCGGCGATTTTCTCTTCGATACGACTCTCGACGGTGCGCAGACGCAGGATGAGAATGCCGCTTTTCTCCAGGATGCTGTTCTTCAAGGCGTCCCGCGCCGCCTGATCGGGCCGGTCATGGTAGCCACCGTCGACTTCGATCACCCCCAGCGGGGTCTTGCCCACCTTGAAATAGATCACGAAATCGCAACTGGCACGCGCCATGAAGGCCCGCTCACGCTGCGTCAAATCCGGGTTACTCGGTGATGCGATCTGATTCAGCTTGACCTGATCGTGACACATCAACGCTTGGCATGACGGATCGGACAGCGCCTCGCGCAGCAGCTGCGCCGCGATCTGCTCGGATCTGTAGCGTGAATCGTCAGGCCGCAAGCGAGCGTCCAAGCGCGCCAGGGATTGATCGAACTCGCGATAAAGCAAGTCGAAAGCCGACACCACAGGCGCACGCACGATCTGCTCGTCCTGAGCGTAATAGGCAAAGTAGCGCATCAAGGCCGCAATATGGCCGTTATTTCCGGCGAACACCTCATCGCCCGTTACCAGGGTGAAACGATGCTTGGCCCGCGACACCGCCACATTGATCATGCGCGGATCATCGACGAAATCCAGCCGTTTGCGCTCCTGGTTGTAGCGTTTCTTGTCCAGCACGGTGGAGAAGACGATCTCGTCGCACTCCCGGCCCTGGAACTTGTGCACGGTATCCTTGACGAAATCCGCTGGCAGATGCGTGCCGGAGAGATTGACCTGTGCCCGGAACGGCGCGATGAAACCACACCCGTCGCCGTCCAGCCCGACCGGCTCGCCCTCCTCGTCGAGCAGCTTGAGCAGGGAGTCCAGCTCCCGCAGGTTGGTATTCTGGCGGGTGTGGTTGCCCTTGGCGGTCACCACCAGGCGCAGTGGCGCTTCGCCCTTGTCCTCCGTCATGGGCACCAGCGCGTTGTCGTAGAACTGCTGGTTGCAGAACTGGATGATCCTGGGATGGCAGCGATAATGCTCCTTCAGCAGGGTCCTGGGTAGCGTCTCCTTGAACACCTCGATGCACGAATCGAGCAGGCTGTATCGCTCGCAATCGTAAGCGTCGGCGGGCGCCGGCAGGTCCAGCTTCACCGGAATGTGCGCCAACTGTCGGTTGTCACCAACGACGATCAAATTTTTGGCGCAACCCAGCGCCAAGATGCCCGGCACGATGTCCTGCAACGAGGCTTCGTCGATGATCACGTAGTCGAGGATTGCCCCCGGCGCGATCGAATTGACGATGGAGTGCGTGCCGCTGCCCAGGATCGGGAAACGACGCACGAAGGCATCGAACTGCTGCTGACCCCGGTATGTCTTGGCATCGAAACTTTCCGAGGGCTGCGTCTGGCGTTGCAGATGCTGCTTCAGATGGCGCATCGATGCCGTCTTCAATGCTTCCAGCG
Organism: uncultured Salinicola sp.; assembly: GCF_937921195.1. Lineage (NCBI taxonomy): Bacteria > Pseudomonadati > Pseudomonadota > Gammaproteobacteria > Oceanospirillales > Halomonadaceae > Salinicola > uncultured Salinicola sp. The sequence goes on along the minus strand of NZ_CALFQK010000028.1, from coordinate 30,497 downwards.
AGGCTTCGAAATTTTCTCTCGCCAGCGATTCGTGGCACGTCTGCAGTTCCGCTTCCTTCTCCTGCAATGCCTTGTCGTAATAGTGCATCTGCAGAGCATGGAAAACAGCCAGGCGCGTATCGCCCTGGGCGAACGGCTTGGCGCGGAAAATCCTGAAGTTGAACAGCAACTCGATGCGGTCCTTGAGGCGGGTGCGCTGCTCGCCGAGATGGGCCAGGTAGGCCATCAAGTCCGCGGTCTTTCGCGGCGTCAGCCCGTACTTGTCCAACGAGGCGGCGGCCTGCACGCCACTGTCTGCCTGCCACTGCTGCAGGTAGCGTCGCTCGACGATCAACTCATCGATTTCGACTCGCAGTTGCGCCATCCGATTTTGATCGTGCAAGAGCTTCTTCAAGCGGCCCAGTAGAGCCTGAATTTCCTCCAGAGTCGGGGCAGGTTCAGGCTCGCTGGATGGCCAAGGCGGCAGGTCGGCGAAGAAGTCCTGGCGGTTACTCTGGTTGCCGAGCTTGGCGATCAGATGACCCAAACCGCACTTCTCCAGCTTTTCGTAAACGTTTTCCACCGCCGCATTGTTGTTGGACAGCACCGCCACAGTCTGTCCGCGCAGCAGGATATTGGCGAGGATGTTGAGGATGGTCTGGGTCTTGCCAGTCCCCGGAGGGCCCTCGATCACGCTGACCTGGGCGCGGAAGGCTTGCTCGACCGCCGCGAGCTGGCTCGCGTTCAGACCGAACGGATAGATCAGCCCCTGACCCATCGCCAGCGCTCCATTGCATCCTGTGCAATAGGCCTGCAAGGCGGTGTCGTCACTGGCAGGGAGTTTCTCCAGTTGGCGCACCACGTTGGCAGCGATTTCACGGTCGGTCTTCGACTTCGCACGATCCTGTCGGGCATTCGCCACTGCCTCGAAATAACGAAAGACCGGCGTTCCCTTCATTGCCGTCGACACGTCAAAGTCGATGCCGTCCATCTTGTAGACGTAGGGCTTTTCGGCATCCGAATAGTGCACGACGGCATACCGCTCGCCGTAGATCGTCGCCTTGGCGATGGGCGTGACGATCGTGCTGTGGGGCTTGGTCATCAACATCTCGCCCAGCTCGCGAATGGGCGAGATGACGCAATCGTCGAGAGCGTATACGGCCTTGCCCTTGTTCACATAGGAGCACTTCAGTTGCAGGCCTTCTTGCTTATCGCTCCAGATCGACCAGTTGGTGATCTCTGCGGTCCTGTCCTCGCCCCCCACCTGAATCGAAACCATACGCCCCTTTATTTGTTCGCGAACGACATCCGAATCCCCATACACGATCAGAAGTCGTTACTACCCAATGTGAGGATCATCTTGTCATCATTTTCAGCAGGGCCGGTAGGCGGCTCATGCGGGTGGTTCGGCATGCACTCTCTCGCCTGCAACCGCTCGGCCACCTGGCCCACGCTCGCCAGGTGAAACCGGGCGACAGCGCCGCAATTATCGCGCCCCCGAAGACTGAACTCGCACTTCACCCCGAGTGCGATGGAATCGGATGAGAAGCCGTGCAGAACCGTTTCCCGTGATAAGACGGAAATACCGAAAGCCACTCCCCACGCTCAGAACCTGGCGGCTTCCGGCGACGCCACCGCCGGCCGCTGCTCGCTCTCCAGCGCTTTCGCGACGGTCTCCAGATGATCGGCACTGATATCGGCCGGTGACCTGGCGCCGATCAGCGTCATGGTGACGCGCATGTCCGCGGCGATCAGTTCGAGCAGATGCGCCACGCCCCGCTCGCCGTCCGCGGCCAGGGCATAGGCGTAGGCACGCCCGAGCAGGACCCCCTTGGCGCCCAGCGCCAGCATCCTGACCACATCCAGCCCGGAGCGAACGCCGGAATCCGCCAGTACGGTGAGCTCGTCACCCACGGCGTCGACGATATGCGGCAACGCCTGCGCCGTCGGGATCGCGCCGTCGAGCTGGCGCCCACCATGATTGGAGACGATGATCCCGTCGGCGCCCATGCGCACCGCGTCCCGCGCATCCTCCTTGTCCAGCAGCCCCTTGATGATCAGGTTGCCCTTCCAGCTATCCCGAATCCACTCCAGCTCGCTCCAGCTGATGGAGGGATCGAAGTTCTTGGCCAGAAAGCCCATGTAGTCGTCCATGTTCATCTGGCGACCGGTATAGGCCTCGATGTTGCCGAACGACAGCGGCTTGCCCTTGAGCGCGACATCGAACGCCCACCACGGATGCGTCACGGCCTGCGCGTATTGACGCAACTTGGCGTGAGGGCCGGACATGCCGGAGTGACGGTCGCGGTAACGCGAGCCCGGCAGCGGCATGTCGACGGTGAACACCAGCGTCTTCATGCCCGCCGCCCAGGCCCGCTCCAGCGCGTTCTGCATGAAGCCGCGATCCTTCAACACGTAGAGCTGGGACCACTGCTCCCCGCCGGCCCCCTTCGCGACCTCCTCGATCGAGCAGACCGACACCGTGGAGAGCGTATAGGGGATGCCGGCCTTTTCGGCTGCCCTGGCCGCCTGCACCTCCCCGCGACGCGCGTACATGCCGGTGGCCCCGACCGGTGCCAGCGCCACCGGCATCTGCCAGCGGCTGCCGAGCACCTCGGTCTCGAGCTGGGGAGTGCCGCCGCCCTGCAGCACCCGCTGGCGCAGGGGAATGGCCTGTAGCGCCTCGACATTGCCCCGCATCGTGCTTTCGGTCACCGCACCGCCATCGAGGTAATCGAACAGGAAACGCGGAATACGCCGCTTGGCGGCGCGCCGATAATCGGAAGGGCCTGAGATGATCATGGATTCGCCTTAAGCTCGGCTCGGGAGCGGTGAAAGAGACGCTCGATTCGGGAGCGGTGAAAGAGAAGCTCGCCGCGAACGGCGCTGGGAGACGGAAGTCGCAACGAGACGCTAGCGTATCAAGTCTCTCCGGAGAAAAGCGGCTCGGAAATTAGGACTTTAGTCGGAGGCCGTATCCTGGAAGCTTCGGTCGTTTCACCCCGCCGGGCCGAACGTTTCGAAGTCGATCCGATCCGCATCGACACCACAATCTTCAAGGCCGGCGCTGATCTCGGCGAGAAATCGGGCCGGACCGCAGAGCAGATAGCTCGCCTTCGGCCCCGCGCCGAGTTCGAGCAGATGGTCTGCGGTGATTCGCCCTTCGATGTCGTAATCGATATCCGCCGTGTCGTTCGGGCGCGGCGCGCTGTAGAAGGTATGTCGCGTCACGTTGCGTGATTGGGAGATCAATGCCCCGACTTCGGCCTGGAAGGCGTGTGTCCCGCCGTGGCGCGTGGCGTGAACGAACCAGACCGGGCGTTGCTCGTTCTCCGCTTCCGCCACGACCGCGTGCAGCATCGCGAGCATTGGCGTGATCCCCACGCCGGCGCTGACCAGTACCAATGGCCCTTGCCGGGAGGGCAAGACGAATTCTCCCGCCGGCGGGCGTGCCGCGATCCGGTCGCCGATATCGATCCCGTCGTGCAGAAAACGCGACGCCGTGCCCTTCTCCTCGCGCTTGACGCTGATTCGGTACGTCCCGGCGGATGGCGATCCCGAGAGCGAGTAGCTGCGACCGACCCGCCTCGGGCGGTTCGAAATAGACTGATGCGGTATCTCCAGCTCCACCGCCAGATGCTGCCCGGCCTGGAATGGCGGCAGCGCGCCGGCATCGGCACCGGCCAGGTAGAAGGAGGTGATCTGATCGCTCTCGATCACCTTGTCGACGACCGTCAGCCGCAGCGGGGCTTCGTCTTCCCGCCGCCACCGCAGGGCCAGCGCGGCCGGGCGGTCGACCACCTGCTCGACGCTCACTTCGATCCAGCGCTTGGCGTTCGGATCGCGGCTCTCATCCTGGCTCTCCTGCGGCGCCCAGTCGATGCTGGCCCGGCCAGTGATCTGCAGCATGCCGCCGGTTTCGAAATCGACGAACAGCAGCCCCACGCGGGGGTCCTGGATCAGGTTGCCGATGGTGTTGAAGAAGTTGTTGCCGGCATAGTCAGGGATTCGCAGCGTCCCGTCCCCGATCACCTGCACGAAGCCTGGCTCGCCGCCGCGATGAGAGGCGTCGTAACCCCGGCTCGTGCTGGGCTTCGATCCCGAATCGTGGGCCGAACCGGGATCGGAGACAGAGCCGGATAGGGAGCCGATAAAGAAGGTATCCGCCGCAGCGATTCGCGCGCGCTGCCCGCTGTCGAGTCGCTTTGAGACAGTGGCGTCCGGGGCGGCCGCGGCTTCGACCCGCTGCCACTCGCGCTCGCGGATATATTGCGGACAGTTGCCGAAGCTCTGGCGCACCTCGAGGCTCAGGCCGTCACCGGCGGCACGAACGACCCCGTTGAGCCGGTTGCGTCGGCGCGTCGCCAGCTCGATGCCGAGCAGGCCCACGTCGACGCCGGCAACGATCGCCGAGGCCAGCGGATCCTGGGCGCCGGGTGCTGCCGCCACGGCCAGCGTGCGGGCGTCGGGCGACTCGATGAAACCCTCGTCACCCTCAAGCAGCGTGACCCAGGGGCGCCCCTGCGCATCGCCGGCTGCCACGACGACGAAGGGCAACTGGGCAAAAAACGCCCGATGCTGCTCGGGCATGTAGTCGCGGATGAAACTGCCGGCCGAGCTGGCCAGGCTTTCCACGCCGGCGCGCCGCTGCGCCGCGAGCTCGCCTTCGTGGAACGGCGTCTCCTGGAAAGTCGTCTCTTGGGAAGGCATCGTTTCGCGTGTCATGACCGACCTCCGTCCGAACGTCCTCGATTCAGGCCAGCACCGGCGAGCGTGCCATGCCGACGAAGCGGGGCAGCGCCTCGATACGCGCCAGCCAGGTCCGGACGTGCGGATAGTCGGCGAGACCGACACCGCCTTCCGGCGCGTGGGCGATATAGCTGTAGCCGGCAATGTCGGCCAGCGTCGGTCTGTCGGCCGCCAGCCAGTCGCGATCCTCGAGATGGGCGTTCATCATCTTGAGCAGCGCGTGCGCCTTGGCCTTCGCCGCCTCATGATCGAGCGGCGCATCGAACACGGTGACGAGGCGCGCGGCGCAGGGACCGGCGGCGATCTCGCCCGCCGCAATCGAGAGCCAGCGCTGCACCTGCGCCTTTTCGAGCGGCGCGGTACCGATCCAGAGGGCAGGATCACCGTAGCGCTCGACCAGGTAGGTGATGATGGCGTTGGAATCCGAAAGCGTGATGCCGTTGTCCTCGATCGCCGGCACCTGCCCCAGAGGGCTGATCTTCAGATAGCCGGGCTGGCGGTGGGCGCCATTGGCCATATCGAGATCGACGTTTTCATAAGGGATCTCCAGCAGCGCGAGCATCAGCTCGACCCGATGGCAGTGGCCCGACTTGGGATTGCGATACAGCTTCACGGGCTGGTCGTTGAGGGCGTTGGTTTCAAGCTCGGCGTTCGACATGACGGTCTCCTTCATCGCGATGATGATCGGGTTTATCGAAGCCGTTACTCTAGAACCTCACGAACGACGGAAGAATAGGGTTATTCTGAAAGTAACTGTTTTATATTCTGAAATTATCACTCCTCTCGAGCCAAGCAGGACATCATGGATCGCCTTCAGGCCCTGAACGTTTTCGTCGCCGTTGCCGAAGCCGAGAGCTTCGCCAGGGGAGCCCGTGCCACCGGGCTCAGCGCGCCATCCGCCACGCGAGCCATCAACACGCTCGAGATCGCCCTCGGCGCACGGCTTTTCACCCGTTCGACGCGGCGAGTCAGGCTCACCGATGTGGGCCGGACCTACCTCGTGGAAGTGCGGGAAATCCTCGCTCATCTGCAAGCCGCCGACGACATGGCCTCGGGCGCGGCCAACACGCCCGTCGGGCAACTGCGAATCACCTGTCCGCAGGAGTTCGGGCGAATCCACGTCGCGCCGCTGCTGACCGAGTTTCTGGATGCGTATCCCCGGGTTCGCGCCGACGTGCTGATGGTCGACCGCATCGTCAACCTGGTCGAGGAAGGCTTCGATATCGCCGTGCGCATCGGCCACCTGCCCTCCTCCGAGCTCTCCGCCGTCCGGATCGGCCAGGTTCGCCGCGTCATCTGCGGCTCGCCGGACTATTTCGCCACGCGGGGGCGCCCGCAGGCACCCAGCGACCTCCTGTCTCATCGGGTGGTTGCTAGCGGGTCCACGCCTCCCCTCAACGAGTGGCGGCTCGGGCGGGACGGAGCGCATGGCGTCAGGGTGAATCCTCGACTCACGGTCAGCAGCCTGGCCGCGGCCATCGATATCGCCAGGCGGGGCTGGGGCCTGTGTCGCGTGCTGTCGTATCAGGTCGGGCCCGATCTCGAGTCCGGCACGCTCCAGACCGTGCTGGAAGAGCACGAGCCCGCCCCGCTGCCGGTTCATCTCGTGCATGTGGAAGGGCGCCGCGCGGCAGCGAAGGTTCGCGCCTTCATCGACTTCGCCGCGCCGCGGCTGCGCCAGATCGAGGTGTTGCGTTGAAGTGCGTGCGACGATCAAGACGAATATCAGGCAGCGCCTCGCCCTTTTCCCAGCCTGGACATGCCGACGTCCGCCACTTCACCCGCGTTGCGAAGCGGCGGAACGAGGCGATGACACCTGTGCTCAGATGCCGAAACCACCGGCGACGTTGATGGCCTCGCCATTGACGTAGCCGGCGGAAGGTCCGGCCAGGAAGCCGACGATGTCCGCCACTTCCTCGAGGGTCGCGATACGACGGATCGGATGCATGTCCAGAATGGCGTCGCGGTTGGGAAGCTCATCGGCCACGTCCGAGGCCATGTCCGTGGGCATGATGCCCGGCTGCACCACATTCACCGTGATGCTGCGCGGGCCGAGGTCGCGAGCGATGCCCTTGGCGTAGCCGGCAAGCGCCCACTTGGTGGCGGCGTAATCGGCGACTCCGGCGAAAGGCACGTAGGAGCCGAGGAGTGAGCCGATGAAGATGATGCGACCGCCATCGGTCAGCTTGGGCGCCGCCGCCCGCGTGATCGCGATGGTCCCCATGACGTTGACCTGCCACTGGCGATTGTATTGCTCGCCATCCAGCGTGGGGTCGTCCACCAGTTGGCCCTGAATGGCGATGCCTGCGTTGTTCACCAGGATGTCGAGTTTGCCGAATTCGCCGATGACGGCATCGATCAATGGCTTGGCGACCGAAAGATCCGCTTGATCGGCCTGGATCGCCATCGCGCGAGCCCCTGACGACTTCAGTTGTTCCACCACCGCATTCGCCTTGTCGGCGGACGACGCGTAGCTGATCGCCACGTCGGCACCCAGCTCCGCCAGCCTGGCCGCCGTTACCGCGCCGAGGCCGCGCGAGCCGCCGGTGACCAGCGCGACTTTGCCTTTCAATAGCTGATCCATGTTCTCTCTCCTGTTGGATGACGTATCGACCTGCGGGCCGAAACATCAACGTTGACGAGCCAAATTAGTAACGGTCGTTACAGTAATGATCATTACGAAATGACTCACGACTGTCCAGTGTTTTATAATGGTCGTTATGAAATAAAGGAGAATCCCATGGGACGACGTCGCGAATTCGATCTGGACCAGGCACTGGAGGCAGCGCTGTGCGTGTTCTGGCGCAAGGGCTATGAAGGCGCGTCCTACAACGATCTAACCCAGGCCACTGGAGTCGAACGGCCCGCACTCTACTCGGCCTTCGGCAACAAGGAAGCCCTGTTTCTTCGCGCACTGGAACGCTACGAGGAGCAACAGCTGGGTTTCTTTCCGGAGGCGCTCGCGCAGCCGACCTCCCGAGACGTCGCCGAGCACATACTTCGCGGAGTCGCCGAACTGAATACCCGTCATCCGGAGCACAGCGGGTGCTTCATCGTGAATGGGGCGCTGGCGGGGTCGGACGAGTCGGAACCCGTGCGCCAGGCGCTGATAGCAGCGCGCGCGAAGGGAGAAGCGCGGCTACGCGAGCGCTTCGAACGGGCGCAGCAGGAGGGAGATCTGCCGGCATCGGCGAATTGCGCCGCGCTGGCCGCGTTTCTGATGGCGGTGACTCATGGCATGGCGGTACAGGCCAAGGCCGGCTTCGGTCGCGAGGCCCTGGAAGCGGTCGCCGATCAGGCTCTGGCGGCCTGGCCGACGAACGCCGAGCCGCTTTAGAACAAGTCGAACGAATCGTACATTGACGGCCCACGCGTCAACGGCAGTATCCGCGCGCCTTCGCACCACTTCTGACGATCAACGAGCGGGGGTTCTGAGTATCATCGCTCGCGTTTCCGATCATCCGGGTTCACCTAGAGTATCGGCTTCAACTCACATCAAGGAAGACAACATATCGGCTACAAACATACGCTCCGCGCTGAACGAACTGCTCAACCGGCAGGACCTCCCGCTGGAAGCGGTGATCGACCGCCATTTCAGCCCCGAATATCGCCAGCGCACCAACGGATGCTGGGACGATCGCGCAGGATTTACCCGCCACGCGCGGAAACTTCGCGAAATCGTTGCGTCGGCCCGAATCGAGATGCTGGACGAACTACGGGATGGCACCCGCTACGCCGACCGCCACCGAGTCCATATCGCCAAGCGCGACGGCACCCATGTCGTGCAGGAGGTCTACCTGTTCGCGGAGCTGGATATCAACGGGCGCTTTCTGCGAGTCGAGGAAACCACGTTGATGCTGGAGGGCCCCGAGACCGATCGCGATATCGGTAGCATTCGATGATGCAGACTGCCTGAAGCCGCACCTCTGCCAGTCTCGGCTTCTGAAAATACGGAGGTGGAGAGCTTGCTTGCCTGTTCGGTGAGACGCCACTCCCGGCGTTCGTCATTCCTCTGACGAGATTCCTTCCCGCTTTTCGACCATGAAATCCAGCAGTGCGCGAACCTTGGATGGCATCTGCTCCCGGGACGGCAGGTAGAGATAGAAGCCGGGGTGGCCGTAGGTCCACTCATGGAGGACCTGAACGAGACGCCGGTCGGCCAGGTGATGTTGGATGGCGATATCGACGTGCTGGATCAATCCGATTCCCTGAAGCGCCGCCCGCGTCATGCTTTGATCGTCATTGGTGGTGAGATGCCCGGCGACTGGCTGGGTGAAGTGCTGCCGCTTCCCGGCGGGATCCACGAAATCCCATTGACGCAACGCGCCGCTACCCGAACTCCGGTAATTGAGACAGTTGTGATGTGCCAGGTCCGCGGGCGTTTGCGGAATGCCGTGTCGTTCGAAGTAAGCCGGCGATCCCACGACCACCATCGACAACGCAGGGCTGATCGGCACCGCCACCACATGATCGACGAGGCTGCGGCCCAGCCGAATACCGACATCGCAGCCATCGGCAATGATGTTCGACAGCGAGTCATCCATGACCAGTTCGATCCTGATCTGGGGGTAGCGTGCATGGAACTCGGCCAGGTGCGGCTCTATCAGCGCCCTGGACGCCAGGCGTGATGTATTGATGCGAATCAGGCCCGAGGGGACACCGTCGACCTCCCCCAGTTCCAGGACCGCGCGCTCGATCTCGCCCAGCATGGGGCGTAGCGTCTCGAACAGCCGTTGTCCTGGCTCGGTCAGGGAGATATCCCGGGTCGTGCGGTTGAGCAGCCTGACCTCCAGGCGCCGTTCGAGCGCCTTGAGGTTCTGCGACAACGCTGCCCGCGACACACCCATCTCCTCTGCCGCCCGGGTGAAGCTGCGATGATGGGCGATACGGACGAACCAGGCGAGCGAGGGGAGCAAGGCTGGGTTCATGGCGTTGTCAACCTCTGCTTATCACTGCCTTCAGGCTGGTGGGCTTCTGGGATTCCGACTCCGAGCGTAACGTTATTTTTGCCGGGACACACCGTCAGAGCGCGAGCAGCACCTACGAACTCACCGCCATGGCAGCGACCGTCCTCGCAACGATCAATCCAATGCTCGAGGGGAGGATGGTGATGCGCATGCGCAAGTTCGGCAGTAGCGGACTGTTCGTTTCGGAGCTGTGCCTGGGAGCCATGACATTCGGTGGAACCGATGGTCTGTGGGGACAGGTCGGCAAGCTCGGCCAGGATGAGGCCGACGCGCTGGTCGGATCCGCGCTGGAGGCGGGCATCAATGTCTTCGACACGGCGAACGTCTACGCCGATGGCCGCAGCGAGACCATGCTGGGGCAGTCGTTGCGCAACCTCGGGGTGGCAAGAGACGACGTCGTGATCGCAACCAAGGTCGCCTCGCCCATGGGCAAGGGCCCCAACCATCGTGGTGCGTCGCGCCGTCATGTCCTGAGCGAGTGCCGCGCCAGCCTGCAGCGGTTAGGCCTGGATCATATCGACCTCTACCAGATTCATGCCTTCGACCCCACGACACCGATCGAAGAGACGCTGGAGGCGCTCGACATCCTCGTTCGCGCCGGCGATGTCCGCTACATCGGCCTGTCGAACTGGGCGGCCTGGCAGATCATGAAGGCGCTGGGAATCGCGAGAGCCCGGAATCTCGCCCCTGTCGTTTCTCTGCAAGCCTACTACACGCTGGTCGGTCGGGACGCGGAGCGCGAGATCATCCCGATGCTGGATTCCGAGAAGGTCGGGCTGATGGTCTGGAGCCCGTTGGCCGGCGGCTATCTGACCGGCAAGTACGCAACCGGCACCAACGCCAACGGTAGACTGCAAGGACTGGACTTTCCCCCCATCGACCGCCAACGGGGCGAACCGCTGATCGAAGTGCTGAAAGCCGTCGCCCGCAAGCATGACGCCACCCCGGGCCAGATCGCGATTGCCTGGCTGCTGCATCAGTCAACGGTGACGACGGTGATTCTCGGCGCCAAACGCCCCGAGCAGTTGATCGAGAACGTACGAGCGACGTCGATCCGCCTGGATGATGTCGATCTCTCCGACCTGGATACGGTCAGCGCCCTGCCGATCGAATATCCCGGATGGCTTCTTGGTCATTCATCTCGTTGACATCCCCCTCGAGGCCCGGCCGTCACGACGAACAGAGCGCGGCGGGCGTGTTTCATGCCCCACCCCGTCCGGATAGAGAGGAGTCACATCGTGAACGAGGAACAGGACAACAATCAGCCCGTCTCCAGGCAGCGTCGCCGCTTCCTGGTGGGCTCGGCCCAGGGTGGCGCGGCGGCTCTCTTTCTCTCACCGCTGGGAAATCTTGGCGCGGCGGCGCCCCGGAAACCCGCCTCATCCGAAGACATCGTATCCGATGCGCGAACCCCGCTGCCCATGACGCTGGAGGTCAACGGTAAGCCTCACTCACTGAGGCTCGATACCCGCATGACCCTGCTCGACGCCCTGCGCGATGAGATCGGGCTGACCGGCACCAAGAAGGGCTGCGATCACGGCCAGTGCGGCGCCTGCACGGTGCTGGTCGATGGCCGGCGTGAGCTGTCCTGTCTGACGCTGGCGGTGGCCGCTCAAGGGCGCGAGATCCAGACCATCGAGGGGCTCGCGAATGCCGATGGCGCGCTACATCCCATGCAGCAGGCGTTCATCGAGCACGACGCCTTCCAATGCGGTTACTGCACACCGGGTCAGATCCTGTCCGCGATCGGCTGCGTGCGCGAGGGACACGCCGACACGCCAGAGAGCATTCGAGAGTTCATGAGCGGCAATCTATGCCGATGTGCGGCGTATCCCAATATCGTCGCCGCGGTCACTCAGGCCCGCCAGGCCATGGAGGAGTAGCCATGCAACCCTTTCACTATTCGAGAGCCTCGTCGATTCCCCAAGCGCTCGAGATACAGGCCATGGCCGGACAAGACCGCTCTCGACCGGGAACCGCCTATCTGGCGGGCGGGACGACACTCATCGACCTGATGAAACTCGAGGTGATGCGACCACAAAACGTCATCGACCTGCGTGCCCTGTCGGCAACCCATGGCGCCATCGGCTGGGATGGCACCAACCTGCATCTCGGTGCCTTCGCCAGCATGGCGGCGGTCGCCAACCATGGAGACGTGATCGAGCACTTCCCCGTCATTGCCCAGAGTCTCTCCCTTGCCGCCAGCGCGCAGTTGCGCAACATGGCGACCCTGGGTGGCAACGTGCTGCAGAAAACCCGCTGTGCCTATTTTCGCGATCCCTCCTGGCAGGCCTGCAACCGACGAACGCCGGGAAGCGGCTGCGCGGCGATCGAAGGCCTCAACCGTCAGCATGCGGTGCTCGGAACCAACGACCACTGCATCGCCAGCTATCCCGGTGATTTCGCCCAGGCCCTGATCGCGCTCGACGCGACGGTCACACTGTCCGGGCCCGAAGGCGAGCGCCGAATGCCGTTCGCCGCCCTCCACCGGCAACCGCAAGACAGGCCGGATATCGAGACGAACCTGGCGCCGGGAGAGATCATTACCGCATTCACCGTTCCGGCGGGTCCATGGACGCGGCGCTCTCTCTATCTCAAGGTACGCGATCGCCAGTCCTATGAATTCGCCGTCGCCTCTGCGGCAGTTGCACTGGAGATGAATGGGCGTGTCGTCAACGAGGTCCGTATCGCGCTGGGTGGCGTCGCGACCGTGCCCTGGCGTGCGCGGGACGCCGAGAGCGTACTGCGCGGCCACACGCTGGACGAAGCGCGCGCGAATCGGGCCGCCCAGGCCGCGTTCAACGGTGCCGTTCCCCGCTCCCACAACGCCTTCAAGATCGCGCTGGGCCAATCGACACTGGTGCGAGCGCTGCTCGACGCCGCATCCCTGGAGGTGAGTCATGGCTGAACCGACATCCGCGCGGCGGCAGGCAGGTATGCAATCGGCGGGAATGAAAAAGACGAATAGCGAACGGGCCTCTCCGCGTTACGAGTCACGTGAGAAGGTCACGGGCATGGCTCGGTACCCTGCCGACATGCGACTGCCTCGGGTCGCTCATGCCTACCTTTGCACGAGCCGAATTGCCCGAGGCACGATCCAGGCATTCGATCTGGCGGCTGCCAAGGCCGTGCCGGGCGTCCTCGATATCCTGACCCATGAGACGATTGGCGATCAGCCGCGTCAGGTGCCGGCGATCTATCAGGGCGGCTACCTTTCCGACTCTTTCCGTCCTCTCGGCTCGGCGGAGATCGCCTACTGGGGCCAACCGATTGCGGTGGTCATCGCGGAGACCTATGAAATCGCTCGCGAGGCGGCGCGTCGCATCGATGTCACCTACGCATCACAGTCACCGCCAGCAGCCACCATCGACTCTCCGGAGGCCGTCACCCAGCCTCTGGCGCCAATGGATATCGATGTCGGTGATTTCGATGTTGCTTATGCTAGAGCACCGGTCAAGATCGACACACGCTACTCCACCCCCGCGCAACATCAGAACCCGATGGAGCTGTTCGCGACCCAATGCGTCTGGGAAGGAGACCATCTGACCGTTCACGAACCGAGTCAGTATGTGAACAACCTCAAGTTCGGCCTCGCCGAGCAGTTGAACATCGCGCCGGAGCGGATACGCGTCATCAGCACTTATGTCGGCGGCGCTTTCGGCGCCAAGGGCTTTCTGACTCAGCGAACGGCACTGATCGCCATGGCCGCCCGTCGCCTGGGGCGGCCGGTCAAGCTCGTGGCCACCCGTGAACAAGGCTTCACCGTCTCGGGATATCGGGCCGAGACACGACACCACGTCCAGCTCGGCGCCAACCGGGACGGACGCCTGACGGCGTTGAAGCACGAAGGGTGGGAGCTGACCTCCCGCGCCGATACCGTCGCCATGGGCGCCGTGTCGATGACCACCCGGCTCTACGCTTGTCCCAACATCGTGGGGCGCGTCAACGCGGTCTCCGCCGACCGGTCGACACCCGGTTTCATGCGGGCGCCGGGGGAAATGCCCTATGCCTTTGCCCTCGAAACGGCCCTCGACGAGCTCTCCTGCGAACTCGACATGGACCCGATCGAGCTGCGGCGCGTCAACGACACCCGGACGGAGCCCGTGGGCGGCCTGCCCTACACCAGCCGATCGTTGATGCAGTGCTTCGACTCGGCCGCGGCGGCCTTCGGGTGGAAGGATCGCACACGATTGCCGGGGTCGATGCGCGACGGTGACTGGCTGGTGGGATGGGGCTGTGCCACTGCCTTTTATCCGACCTATGCCGGCAATTCCGCGGCGCGTGTCCGCCTCTCCGCCGATGGACGGGTTCACGTTTCGAGCGCCACTCATGAACTCGGACAAGGCGCCTATACCATGATGGCCCAAGTCGCCGCCGAAGAATTGGGCGTGCCGGTAGAGCAGGTGACGGTCTCGCTCGGCGACACCGACCTGCCCCCGGCTGTCGTCGCCGGTGGATCGTCCACCACCGCCAGTCTGGCACCGGCGATCATGGCCGCGTGCGATGCCATCCGCGCAAGGCTCGGCGTCACCGATGCCACCTCGGGCACGGTATCGACCGCGATGGCGACATCGGGAATGGGCAGCATCGAAGAGTTTGCCGAAACCCGCGCCCCGGGCCTACCGGCCGATAGCATCAAGGGACTCTATCGTGGAATGGCCACGCCATTCGGTGGCGTTCACATGGCCGACCGCGTGCAGTTCGCCCTTGGCGCCCAGTTCGTCGAGGTCAGAGTCCACGCCAGGACACATGAGATTCGCGTGGCTCGCGCGGTCGGCGCCTTTGCCGCCGGGCGCATCATCAATGCCCGCACGGCCCACGGCCAGCTCGTCGGCGGCATGATCTGGGGAATCGGCTCTGCGCTGCATGAACAGACCGAACTCGATGAACGTAACGCCAGCTACCTCAACGCCAATCTCGCGGACTACCTGCTACCCGTGAATGCGGACATCCACGATATCGAGGCGATCATGGTCCCGGAAGAGGACAGTCTGGTGAATGCCGCCGGGGTCAAGGGTGTCGGCGAGATCGGTGTGGTCGGGGTGGCGGCGGCCATATCGAATGCCATCCATCACGCCACGGGCAGACGGCTACGCGATCTGCCGTTCCGGATCGAGAATCTGATGAACGAGACCTGAAAGGCGTCGAAAGCTCGTTACCCCCTGACCTCCGACTGCCATACTTCAGGCAGTCGATGACAGCGGATCGACGACAACGCACGGAGTCAAAGTCATGTGGGAATACAAGGTACTGACTTTCAAGTTGCGCCTGAAGGGGTTCGACTACGAGGGCATGGAGCGTGAGTTGAGCGAGCTCGGCAAGACCGGCTGGGAAGCCTTCAGCACCGTGGCACCCAGTTATGGTGCCGGGCAAGCCATTGAAGTCGTCGTCCTGCTCAAGCGTCCAGTGACCAGCGAGTGAGCCCGAACCACTGGACCGCTCGCTCGCAAGAGCCGTAGTCGGGCTGCCGCAACGCCGGAAGTGAACACCCGATGTCAGTTCACCAATCAGCTGTCACGGCCGCCCGCGTCCCGTGGCGCCCGGGGGCGGCACCGTGCGTGATACTCGCCTGCACGTATGCCGCGCATCAATTCACCGATCCAGCCCGCTCATCAGCACGTATTTGACGTCCACGTACTCCTCGATACCGTAGAAGCTGCCTTCGCGGCCATAGCCGGACTGCTTGACGCCACCGAACGGTACCGAGGCCGTGCCCACCGAGCCGCTGTTGAGAATGACCATGCCCGCCTCGATCGCGCGGGACAGGCGGAACGACCGGCCCAGATCCCGCGTATAGCCATAGGAGACCAGACCGTACTCAGTCGCATTGGCACGCTCGATGACCTCCGCTTCCGTCCGGAATCGGTAGATGGCGAATACCGGGCCGAATATCTCGGTCCGGGCCATCTCGGCATCGTCGTCGAGCCCGGTGACGATGGTCGGCTCGTAGAACAGGCCGCCGAGGCCATGCGTTCTCCCGCCGAGAACGATGTTCGCGCCGCGCAGACGGGCGCTCTCCACCAGCGAGGAGACTTTCTCTAGGCCGGTACGATTGATCATCGGCCCGACGACGAAATCGTCACGCATGCCCTCGCCGACCTCGATCTGCGAGACGCGTTCGGCCAGCGCCTCGACGAATCGGTCGTGAATCGCCTCGTGCACGTAGAAGCGATTGGGCGAGATGCAGACCTGGCCCGAATTGCGCAGCTTGGCACCCACCGCGCCCTCTACGGCGGCCTCGAGGTCGGCATCGTCGAAGACGATGAACGGCGCATTGCCTCCCAGCTCCAGCGTCATGCGGGTCAGCGTCTGGCCAGCGGCACCCGCCAAGGTGCGACCCACGGCGGTCGAGCCCGTGAACGAGATCTTGCGGATCCGCGTGTCGCTGGTGAAGCGCTCGCCGATCTCCTTCGGATTGCCCGTCACCATCTCGAACACACCTTCCGGAATGCCCGCCTCGCGCGCGGCTTCCAGCAGCTTGTAGGCCGTCAGCGGCGTTTCCTCGGACGGCTTGATGATCATGGTGCAGCCCGCTGCCAGTGCCGTCGCCACCTTGCGCGTGATCATCATGAACGGGAAGTTCCACGGCGTGATGGCCGCCGTGGGGCCGACAGGCTCCTTGACCACCATGACTTGAGCGTTCGCCGCATGGCTGGGAATGGTGTCGCCGTAGACCCGCTTGGCCTCTTCCGCGTACCACTCGATGAAACCGAGGCCGTATTCGATCTCGCCATACGCTTCGGCGAGACACTTGCCGTTCTCCTTCACCATCAGCTCGGCGAAAGCCGCCTTGTCGTCGCGGATGCGCTCGAACCAACCGCGCAGCAGCTCACTGCGCTCCTTCGCCAATCTGCGGGACCAGGCGGGAAAGGCCTCGCAGGTACGGTCGATGGCAGAATTCACTTCGGACAGGGTCATGGCCGGTGCCTGGCCGACCACGGTGCCATCGGCGGGGTTCAATACGTCGATCATGAAGATGCGCTCCTGAAAAGCAGAACAGGGGACGCCAGACGGGAGACGCTTCTGGCGAACTGATCTCATCGATGTCATCAACGATGAAGGATTGCATGATAGACACCCATAACCGGGCCATACGATGGCTTACAGTCTGCTTTTATTGCCCAATACTATTGGTATTTAATATTATTATTTCTTCATGCCATTGCCTCGTCTCAACCCCGACAAAAGCGTGGCAAACTCGCCCGAACGCCCGATGACCCGGATTCAAACGCTTCGGCGAGCCCGTCGAGAACGGATTTCAAGAACAGGACCAGGCCCCATGAGCAGTAGCGATCCGATACCCTCCTCGACCCTGCACCATCGCCACGAGCCCGAGACCCGGCAGGAGGAGATGGTCGCGCTGCTGAAGACCCTTGCGCCGGATGAGGGCTACAACCTGACGGCACTGCCGGACGTCCGGTTTCTGCGTTCGAACCGCCCCTTGGATTCCACCCCCGTGCTGTACGATCCCGGTATCGTCATCGTCTGCCAGGGCCGCAAGCGGGGATTCTTCGGCGGCCAGGTCTACCTCTACGACGAACAGCACTACCTGGCGGTTTCGGTGCCGGTGCCCTTCACCATGGAAACCGACGCCAGCGAGCGGGAACCGCTGCTCGCGATCTACATGCATCTCGACTTCAAGCTCGCCGCCGACCTGATGCTGCAGCTGGACCAGCTCGGTGGTGTCGACCCCGCCAACCCCCGGGGCATGATGTCGACGCCCATGGACCGCCGACTGAGCGATGCGGTGCTGCGTTTCCTGGACGCTATGAGCCGGCCGCTCGATGCCGAGATCCTGGGTCCGTCACTGGTGCGGGAGATCTACTTCCACGTGCTGACCGGCGATCAGGGCCCTTCGATGCGGGCGGCGCTGGCCATGCAGGGCCAGTTCGGCAAGGTGGCACGTGCCCTGCGCTGCATTCACGCCTCCTACTCGACGGATCTCGACGTCGAACAGCTCGCCCGCAGCGCCGGCATGAGCGTTCCCACCTTCCATGCGCACTTCAAGGACGTCACTCACACTTCGCCCATGCAGTACCTGAAGTCCACCCGCCTGCACCAGGCGAGGCTTCTGATGGTCAGAAACGGCATCACGGCAGCGGCAGCCAGCGCTCAGGTCGGCTACGAAAGCCCGTCCCAGTTCAGTCGCGAGTTCAAGCGCCTTTTCGGCAGAAGCCCGATGGCGGAAGCCAGAAGAATGCGGGAGGAGTTCGCCATCCCGCCCGCCCACGCCGCAGCGACGTTCGTCTCGTCGCATTGAGCCAGTAACGCCGCCGCCACCCACGACCGTTCCGGCACCGCCTCGGCCAACGCATGCGTCGGCCGCTCAAGTCGTGCATGCTGATGGACAAGGAGACAACGACATCACGGTCGCCAGGACAGGCAGGGGGATTCATGAGCCAGGAATCGGAACCGACGCGCAAGGCACTCTACGAACGAGCTCGACAGCAGGAGATCGCGGGGCGCTCGAAGATGAGCAAGGCGGAACTGGCGGCGGCGCTCGAGCGGCAGTCGTTCGAGGAGGCCGCCGCCCCGGTGGTGGCGACGCGTTTCGATACCTTCAAGCGCCTCGCCGAGGCAGTGGCGGCCGGCGAGTTCGTGCTGCGCCCACGCGCACTGACCGGGTTCGAGCGTCGTCGGCACGTGCGCCAGACGCTGCGCGAGGATCACCAGACACGCATCGCGGAAGGTTGCGAGCAAGCCGGCGCCAAGTTCGACAAGCTCTCCGACTCACTGTTTTCGTTCTTTCGCGGCACGGCGCTGCTGTTCTACCGCGACATGGCCGGCGACGACGCCTGGATGCCCACCGTACTCGCCCTCGGCGACGTTCACCCCGGCAACTTCGGCGTCATGCCCAACGCGGACAACGTGCCGATCTTCTCGGTCAACGATTTCGACGAGGCCTACTACGCGCCCTTCACCTGGGATATCAAACGCGGCGCGGTCGGCTTCATGATCGCTTCCGAAACCGAGGGCGAGCTCAAGCCCAAGCATCGTCTCAAGGTCGTGCGCCGCTTCGTGCAGGGCTATCTCGAGACGATGGAGCGGCTGGCGCGCGAAGGCACCGAGCAGGATGAGGAGATGCGTCACGACAACGCCCCGAAACTCATCCGCCAGCTGTTCGAGGATGCCGATGAAGACCGCGCCGAGTGGCTCGCCGACGACTACCTGAACGAGACGCGCAGCGGCTTCCGTCCGACCAGGAAACTGGTGCCGATCTCGTCGCGCCGTGACGAATTCCAGGCGATCACCGACCGGCTGGTCGAGGAGAACGAGATCGAGGTGCCGGCACGTGCCAAGGGGCGAGACAAGCAGGGCATGCATGTGAAGGACGTGGCGATACGTCTCGGCCAGGGCACCGCCTCGCTGGGTCTCAACCGCTATTACGTCCTGATCGAAGGCCCCCGGCGCGACGGCACGGACGATCTGATCATCGAGTACAAGCAAGCCCGGCGCTCCGCCCTGTCCGGCCTGGTACCGCCCTCCGCCTACGAGATGGACTCCCTTGCCGAACGCGTCAGCCATGCCCAGGCCGTGCACCTGATACGCGGCGATCTTTTCTACGGCCACGTCACGTTCGAGGGGCACAGCTATCTATCCCGCGAGCGCGCGCCATTCCGCGACGACATCGACCTCGACGACCTCTCCAAGAGTGAATGGAAGGCGTACGCCCATATCTGCGGCGGCGTGCTCGCCACCGTGCACGCCCTCTCCGACGAATCCGGCAAGCTCGACTACGACATCGAGCCCGCTATCCTCAACGCCATCGGCCCACCGGCACTGTTCGTCGGGGACATGGTGGAATTCGCCACCGAGGCCGCCGACCGCCTGCGCCGCGACCACGCCATGTTCCGCGAGGACCACGCCCGGGACGCGTTCGAGCATCTGGACTGGGTGCACCGGTGAAAGGCCCTCCAGCCGTCAACGGAACGGGGTGCGCATTGGATAATTCCATGCCGGTGACGATCAGCTCGCTCGTTGATCGCCCAGACTTCATCGATGCCTGCGCAGCCTGGACCTACGGCCAATGGGGCGTCGGCTCGACGCGCACACTCGAAAGCACGTTGCAGCGTTTCAGGCAAGCCGCCGGTGATCAGAACATCCCGCTCACTTTCGTGGCCCATGTCGGTGATCGGCCGGTCGGCATGGCGAGCTTGTTCGATGACGATTGCGATCTTCGCCCTGAGCTCCGACCCTGGCTGGCCGCCGTTTTCGTTCATCCCGATCATCGCGGTAACGGCATTGCGGGGCTGTTGATCCAGACCGTGGAACACGCGGCACAGCGCCTAGGCGAAGGCTCGCTTTATCTGACGACCAAAGACAGCCAAAACCTCTACGCCAGATACGGGTGGCGGCACGCTGGCATCGTCCAGTATCCGCAATGCGATCTCTACCTCATGCACAAGGCATTGCGCTGAAACCGAGTCGATCGCCCTTCGTGCTGCCAGCTCTTGTAGACGAATTCGAGGCTGTAGCCATCCGGGCCGCAGACCTGGGCCGCGTTCACCATCGCTTGTCTGAGCCAGAGAGACACACGCCCCCTTGCACCAAAGCCCTTGAGAACGGGATGGTGACCCGCAAGGCCCACCCGCTGGTACCGCCCACGGTGGAATATCGTCTGCCCGAATGGGCCAGGCCCTGTGAACGGCATCGGATGCCCTGCTGCAATGGGCGGAACAGAAAGCGGCGCTGCAACCACCACGGGAGGCGCCGAATGAGGAGACGGCTGACCAACGATCATGAGCTAGTAAATATCCCGCGAGGACCACGCCCGAGTGCGTTCGAACGCCTGGACGGGGTGCATCGGTGATTCAAGCAGGGGCCGAGAGGCGACAACGTTTCTGATTCATCAGGATAATCGACCATGAAATCATCAACTGGTGGCTGCCTATGCGGCAAAATCCGAATCACTGCGCATGGCGAGCCTCTTCGGGTCGGCATCTGCCACTGCATGGACTGCCGCAAGCATCACGGCGCGCTCTTCTATGCCGCCGCCAATTACCTCGCGGAAGCAGTGACCATCGAAGGCGAGCCGCAGGAGTATCAGGGACGCTACTTTTGCTCCACCTGCGGCTCTTCGGTCTTCTCGATGAGCGATGGCGAGATCGAAGTCCACCTGGGCACGCTCGATGTACCCGATCGCTTCATGCCGACCTATGAGCTATGGACCATTCGGCGTGAACACTGGTTGCCGCCGTTTCCACTCGCGGAGCGTCACGAACGAGATCGCACGCTGCCCAGGGCTGACACCTAACCGAGCAGGACGACGACCGGACCACAACGGTCTCGAGCCATCACGAGCGGCTGCGCCGTGGCGCGATGTCGCGCGCCCGGCCAGTCAAGCATCACGGCGGTTTTCGGTTGCGACATCGCTCCGCAGCGACGTCTCGACCCAGTAATAGCTCGTCCCTGGTGGGGGTGAACTGGCTCGTCTCACCCCCGCCGGGATCAAGCGGCCGGCCCCGTGCTCTCTCGTATCACCAGTTCGAAGGGCATGATGCGATGCTCATCCGCTGCGTCAACCCGGTCATCGATGATGTCGAGCAACAGGGCCACGGCCTCGCGACCGAAATCCTCGGCGGGCTGGGCGATGGTCGTCAGGGGAGGATCGCAGAAGGAAGCGAAGGCGATATCGTCGAATCCCGCCACCGAGATATCCTCTGGCACCCGAAGACCCGCCTCCTTGATGCGCCGCATGGCGCCCATGGCCATTTCGTCGTTCTCGCAGAAGATCGCCGTGGGGGGATCGGCTCGCGACAGCAGCTCACCCGCCGCCCGATGGCCCGAGGGCGGCGTGAAGTCGCCGGGACACCACAGGCTCTCGTCCGGCATCAGGCCGGCGGCCGCCAGGGCATCCTGGAAGCCCAGCAGACGATCCCGGGTCAAGGGGCTGTTGCGCGGTCCCTTGATCATGCCGATACGGCGATGCCCCAGTGCCAGCAGATGCTCGGTCACCGCCCGGGCGGCGGCGCGGTTGTCCAGCTTGACGGTGGGACACGGCGCCTCGTCGAGCACTTCACAGGCGTTGACCATCGGCGGGCGCGCCTTGCCGCGCGATGTCGTGAAGGGATCATAGGCGCGCAGTTGGATGAGGCCATCGGCCTGGCGGGTCGACACCAGGCCGGCGTAGGCCCGTTCGGTACGTTCATCGCCGAGTGTGTTGCACAGCAGAATGCCGTACCCCCGCCGCTGCGCCGCTTCCTGGATGCCACCAATCACCCGGGCAAAGAAGGTATTGGCGATGATCGGCACCAGCACCACCAGATTGCGGGTCCGCTGCGACCGAAACTGCACCGCCGTGAGATTCGGGCGATAGCCGGCCTGCTCGACGGCGACCAGCACCTTGTCGCGCGTTGCCGGCGACACGATATCGGGCGTCTTCAAGGTGCGCGATACCGTCGCCACCGACACACCGGCCAGCTCGGCCACCTTGCGAATATTGGTCATGCCTGGCTGTGAACCTCCTCGTCTCGTCGACCATCTCGGCATCATGCCGCGGGCCAGTCTACTGCATCGGCACTCCGGGCTCATCGCCCCACCGGCGAAGGCCCTGCGACCTAGGTCGCATTGATACTCCGCCCTTGGATGACTAGCTTACCGTCAAATGTAACCGGTTACATAAAAGGATCAGACTGGTCGAGACGGCCCAGCCGAGCATCCTGTGGAGGACGAATGACGACAACGAGACGGCGCGTGCGAATGGGCATGATCGGTGGTGGCGAAGGCGCCTTCATCGGCCGGGTGCATCGCCTGGCTGCCGCCCTGGACGGCGAGCTGGAACTGGTCTGCGCCAACTTCAGCCGCGATCCCGGCAACAACGCCCGCACCGGCGAGGCCTGCGGCCTGTCGGCACGGCGCCTCTACCCCGACTGGCAGTCGCTGATCGATGGCGAGCGCCAGCTCCCCGAGGACGAGCGCATGGATGTACTGGTCGTGGTCACCCCCAACCATCTGCACGTGCCCATCAGCCAGGCCGCGCTCGAGGCGGGTTTCCATATCTTCTGCGAGAAGCCGGCGGCGACCACCCTGGCGGAAGCACGCCGGCTCGCCGCCACCCTCGAGGCGGGCCAGAGCCTCTATGGCCTCGCCCACACCTATCTCGGTTACCCCATGGTCTGGCAGGCTCGCCGCCTGGTCAGCGATGGCGAGCTCGGCACCCTGCGCAAGATCCATGTCGAATATCCCCAGGGCTGGCTCGGCACCAACCTCGAGGGCACCGGCAACAAGCAGGCGGGATGGCGCACCGATCCCGCCATTGCCGGTGCCAGCGGCTGCATGGCCGACATCGGCACCCACGCCTTCGGTCTCGCCGAGTTCATCTCGGGACACCACGTCACCGAGCTCTGCGCCGCCCTCGGCATCCATGGCGAACAGCGGCGTCTCGATGATGACGGCGACGCTCTGTTCCGCACCGCCGAAGGCGCCAGCGGCACCCTGATGGCCAGCCAGGTCTGCACCGGCGAAGAGAACGCCCTGAAGATCCGCCTGTATGGCGATCGCGGCGCGCTGGAGTGGCAGCAGATGGAGCCCAACACCCTGATCCACCGGCGCCTCGACGCGCCCATGCGGGTGCTGCGCGCGGGGATCGACCAGCCCGGCCTGGCGCCGGAAGCCCTAGAGCGGCTGCGCCTGCCAGGAGGCCATCCCGAGGGTTATCTGGAGGCCCTGGCCAACCTCTATCGCGATTTCGCCGACGCCGTCCGGCGCGGCGATCGCGGCGCCGCCGACGGCGTTCCCGGCATGGACGAGGGGTTGCGGGGCATGGCCTTCATCGAGGCCCTGCTGAAGAGCCAGGCCGGCACCGCCAAGTGGACACCCCTCGAAGAGACTTCCCAGAGGCATGACGCGGAGGCAACGACATGACAGGCACTCACGACACCGGCATCAAGGGGCCGGCGCTCTTTCTCGCCCAGTTCCTCGACGACCACCCGCCTTTCGATGATCTCGACACCATAACCCGCTGGGCCGCCTCGCTCGGCTATCGCGGCGTCCAGGTGCCGACGACCGATCCACGCCTGATCGATCTCGAACTCGCCGCCGACAGCCAGGATTACTGCGACGAACTGACCGGACGCTGCGCCGAGGCCGGCGTGGCGATCAGCGAGCTTTCCACCCACCTGCAAGGCCAACTGGTGGCGGTACACCCCGCCTTCGATGAACTGTTCGACGGCTTCGCTCCCGCGCACCTGCATGGGCAACCCGACGCGCGCCGGCACTGGGCCGAGGAACAGCTCAAGCTCGCCGCCCGCGCCAGCCGGCGCCTGGGGCTGACGGCACACGGCACCTTCTCCGGTGCCCTGCTGTGGCCCTACGTCTACCCCTGGCCGCAACGGCCGGCGGGGCTGATCGAGGAGGGTTTCGCCGAACTGGCCCGTCGCTGGCGGCCAATCCTCGATGTCTTCGACGAGCAGGGCGTCGACCTGTGCTTCGAGATTCACCCGGGGGAAGACCTGCACGACGGCGCCACCTTCGAACGCTTCCTCGACGCCGTGGACGGCCACTCCCGGGCGAAGATCCTCTTCGACCCCAGCCACATGGTGCTGCAGCAGCTCGACTACCTGGGCTTCGTCGATCGCTACCACGAAAGAATCGGCATGTTCCACGTCAAGGATGCGGAGTTCACGCCCAGCGCCCGCAGCGGGGTCTACGGCGGCTATCAGGGCTGGGTCGATCGCCCCGGGCGCTTCCGCTCGCTGGGCGATGGCCAGGTCGACTTCAAGGGTATCTTCTCGCGGCTCACCCAGTACGGCTACGACGGCTGGGCGGTACTCGAATGGGAATGCTGTCTCAAGGACGCCGCCCAGGGCGCCGCCGAGGGCGCGCCCTTCATCGCCAGTCACCTGATCAAGCGTGCCGACAAGGCCTTCGACGACTTCGCCGACACTGGCTCGGACCCGGCGCGCAACCGGCGCCTGCTGGGACTCGGCGAGACGGACTGATACCCACCACACAATAACGAGGGTTCGCCATGCTCAGCACACGACTCGGCATCATGATGTTCCTGCAGTTCTTCATCTGGGGCGGCTGGTTCGTCACCCTGGGCACCTTCCTCTCCCAGAACCTGAACGCCAGCGGAAGCCAGATCGGCATGGCCTTCTCGACCCAGTCTTGGGGCGCGATCATCGCGCCCTTCATCATCGGCCTGATCGCCGACCGCTACTTCAATGCCGAACGCATCCTCGCCGTGCTGCACCTGGGCGGCGCCGCGCTGATGTTCGGTCTTTACCGCTCCCAGGACTTCGCCACCTTCTATCCGCTGGTTCTGGTCTACATGATCCTCTACATGCCCACCCTGGCGCTGGTGAACTCGGTCTCCTTCCGCCAGATGAACGATCCTTCGCAGGAATTCGCCAGGATCCGGGTCTGGGGCACCATCGGCTGGATTCTTGCCGGGCTGGCGATCAGCTACCTGTTCTCCTGGGACGGCGCCGAGGCCATTGCCGGCGGCGCCCTGCGCAATACCTTCCTGATGTGCGCCATCGCCTCGCTGGCGCTGGGCCTGTACAGCTTCACCCTGCCAGCCACGCCGCCCAAGGCGGACACCCGCAAGCGCGGACTGAAGGAGATCCTCGGGCTCGATGCCCTGCAACTGCTCAACGACCGCAACTACGCGATCTTCTTTGTCGCCTCAGTGCTGATCTGCATCCCACTGGCGTTCTACTACCAGAACGCCAACCCCTTCCTGGCGGAGGTCGGCGTGGCCAACCCCACCGGCAAGATGACCCTGGGACAGGTCTCGGAAGTTCTGTTCATGCTGCTGCTGCCGGTGTTCATCCACCGCTTCGGCATCAAGATCACGCTGATCGTCGGCATGCTGGCCTGGGCCGTGCGTTACGCCCTCTTCGCCGTCGGCGATGCCGGTGAAGGCGTCTACCTGCTCTTGATCGGCATTGCCCTGCATGGCGTCTGCTACGACTTCTTCTTCGTCTCGGGGCAGATCTACACCGATGCACGCGCCGGCGAACGCTTCCAGAGCGCCGCCCAGGGCATGATCACGCTGGCCACCTACGGGGTCGGCATGCTGATCGGGTTCTGGATCGCCGGCCTGGTCACCGACCACTACGCCACCGCCGATGGCCACGACTGGCAGGGTATCTGGCTGTTTCCTGCAGGCTTCGCCCTTGCCGTCCTGCTGCTCTTCCTGGTGGCCTTCAAGGACAAGCATGGCGCCAAGGGGGTCACCGAGACGGGACGGACCTGAGAGATCGGCTGCCACAGGAGTGCCGAGCCGATCGGCGACACCTTGGGGCAGCGATTGGACCAGCGGCGTCGCCCGGCCATGGGTGCGGGAGGCCGATGCCTCCTGCACGCCTCGGTTAATGATCACAACAGCGTCTCTTACCGGGCCTGGTGGACGGTTCTCACACTGGGGCGGAAACCCGGTTCAAGCCGCTCTCTTGCAGTTCCTTCCCTGAGGCCACCTTACCGAGTCCGCTTCACCTGTTTCAGGATATCGATGAACGCGCGCAGCGACGCTGGCACATGGCGGTTGGCCGGATAGTAGAGCGCGAGTCCCGGCGTTGGCGGGCACCAGTCATCGAGGACGGTCACGAGTTGGCCCGATTCCAGGTACGCCTGGGCGAAGTGGTCGGGGACATAGGCGATGCCATGCCCGTCCGCGGCCGCCTGTACCAGGAGATCATTGTCGTCGAGAGTGAGGTTGCCAGGGGCGTCCACCGCCAGCTCGGCGCCCCGTCTGGAAAACTCCCAGCGATAGCGCTTTCCACTGGGCAGGCGTTGGCGGATGCAGCAATGCATATGCAGATCATCGGGTGTGGTCGGCCTTGATCTGCCTTCCAGATAGGACGGCGCCGCCACGGCGATGAAGCGCACGTCGGCCCCGAACCGTACCGCGACCATGTCCTGCGGAATCGTTTCCATCAGGCGCACGCCGGCATCGAACCCCTTTTCCACGACATCGACGAGACGTCCTTCCGAGACCAGATCGAGCTCGACGTCGGGATAGCGCTCCAGGAACGGAGGCACCACGTCCCGCAGGAGGATACGGGCACCGCCTTTGTTCGCATTGATCCGCAGCGTACCGGTCGGCGTGCCGCGCTCCTCGGAGAGGGTATCGAGCGCCTGATCGAGATCCCGGAGAACCGGGTGGAGCCGAGCCAGCATCCGGGCGCCAGCCTGGGTCAGTGACACGCTGCGCGTGGTCCGGTTGAAAAGCCGGACGCCCAGTTTGCCCTCGAGTCCGATGATCGTGTGGCTGAGCGCGGAGCGCGAGACGCCCATGACGTCGGCCGCCCTGCGAAAGCTGAGGTGACTGGCCACTGCAGTGAAGGCGGCCAGATCGTTCAGACTGGGACGCATCATTCGTGATTATTCCTCACCACCTCATCCCATATTGACGATCTTATAACACCAATCTTCTTGATTTACATTTGCAAATCTACAGGGGAGTCATCAAATGACGAAAACATGGTTTATCACCGGCGCTTCCTCGGGGCTCGGTCTCGAGATGACCCAGCGACTGCTGGCCCAAGGCGATACGGTGGTCGCAACGACACGACGCTCAGGGGCGCTAATTGAACTCGAGCAGCAGTACCGTGAGCGCCTGGATGTGATTCCGCTAGATCTGCTCCAGCCGGACAGTACGGCATTGGCCGTCGAAGGCGCGTTTCAGCGACACGGTCGGATAGACGTGGTGGTGAGTAATGCCGGCTACGGCCTGTTCGGAGCCGCTGAAGAGCTTACCAACGATCAGATCGAGCGGCAGATTGCCACCAATCTCACCGGGTGCATCCACTTGATCCGTGCCGCTCTACCCCGTCTTCGCCAGCAGGGCGGTGGAAGGGTCGTGCAAATCTCGTCAGAAGGTGGGCAGATCGCCTATCCGGGCTTCAGCCTCTATCACGCCACTAAATGGGGTATCGAAGGCTTCGTCGAATCAGTGGCCCAGGAAGTGGCTCCCTTCGGTATCGACTTCATCATCGCCGAGCCGGGGCCGACCGCTACCAATTTTGGTGCCAATCTCGTTTATGCCACCCCCATGGAGGCCTACGATCAGACGCCTGCCGACGCCGTTCGTCGCGCAATCGGCGACGGAAGCTTCGAGATCAAGGGCGATGCGGCGCGTACCGTGGACGCCATCATTTCTGCCGCCGAGAGCACGAAACCACCCTTGCGGTTGGCACTGGGCAGCACCGCCTATGCGTCGATCTCGCAGGCACTCTCCACACGTCTGACGGCCCTAGAGGCGCAGCGGGAGCTCGCCTACTCTGCCGACCGGCAGGCGTCGTGAAATCGCAGCAACCCAGACATCAGGAACAGGAGAAAAACATGTCCATTCGCCCGGTCATATTGGCGTTCGCTCTCGGAATCTTGTCCTCATCCGCCTTTGCGCAGACCAGCGCTGACAATCAGGTACTGGGCACCTGGAAAATGGTGTCGGCAACGATCGATCCCGGTGGCAGAAATATCCCCGCCTATGGAGAAAAACCCAACAGTCTCCTCGTCTTTACGCCTGACATGCACTTCGTGGAGGTGCTGACCGACGCCGACACGCCTCGGTTTGCGTCCAATGCTCGCGGTGGGGGAACAGATGAAGAGAACCGCATGGCGATGTCACGCGGCATCGGCTTCTTCGGCACCTATACCGTCGACAGCAACGGAGAATTCAGCGGGAACCGCGTCCTGGGTTCGACATTCCCTAACTGGGTCGGCAGCGTCCGGACGCGTAATGACCTGACACTGGTCGTGTCAGGCGACCGCATGACCGAACAGTTTCGGCGGCCCGAGGGGACCCAGATCCAGATCGAATGGCGGCGCGTCGAGTAATGGCAGCGCGTCGAGTAAAGAACGGGGAGCACGAACCCTTCGATGATAACCAGAGGCGAAGTAGGACGACCGGGGGCCGATGAAGTCGAGTCGTTGATGAAAGCGAGCTTCTTGCCACACCCATACAAAGAAAAACCCATATACCGCCAATAGAGTCAAACTCCAACGAGAAGTGCCGCACGATCGCTGACAAACACCAAATTGATAACAAGCGCCATGTCACTATCGTGCTATACAACCACAATGTCTGGACTAAAAACCTCGACGAACTGGGACAATAGCAACGCGTTGGCATGAACTCATTTTATAGGGAGAGGCCCTGGTTTTCAGGGCTCCCCTAGCGAATAGCGAATACGCTCTACTGCGGTGCGGCCAAATGGCAGCACCCCCGCAAAGCCTTCATGCCCTCGTCTTTACTCTTCATTTCGAAACCTGCCCCGCCAACGAACACGCCCATCTTGATATACTGCTCAACGAAGTAATTCTCACCGGCGCTCGCGGTAAAGACGAGCGTATTGTCACTGAATTCGGATTCAGTTGACAGGCTGTGCTCGCCCGGTTCTATCAATTCATAAAAATAGACGCCATTGGCCGTCTCACCAAGAAGTTGGCCATCCAGAGAGATAGACTTCTTTAGTGCCTTACCCATGAAGCTGTCGCGGTAGACGTAGAGGCCAGCTTCACCCTTCGGAGGTGCGGAAAACTGCTTGAGTGCAAGATCTTCATCGCTGGAACCCATGGGCACCGAAGCACATCCTGAAGCCAGCAGCGTCGTGGTGATAAGCGCGCCTAACATCGCTTTTTGATACATCTATGTTCCCTTCTTGAATCTTTTCTTGGTATTTGTCTCGGCAAACCAAGTATCGACCGCAGAAGGGATTTCCTTAACAAAGACGATTCATAGACCGAGTATCGCGTGGTCGCCTCAACCCAGCAGCAGGTCGCCCTCGATGGGAATGAACTGGCTCGCCGCGTTGATGAGCGAGTGCGCGGTGAACTTGGGCACGCCGTAGACCTCGACGCGCTTGCCGTGGACCTCGCGAATCTTGCGCGCCAGCAGGTCGAAGTCGCCGTCGCCGGAGACCAGCACCACCACATCCGCCTGGGCCGCGTACTCGATGGCATCGAGGGTGATGCCCACGTCCCAGTCGCCCTTGGCGGAGCCATCCGCGCGCTGGATGAACGGCTTCAGCTTCACCTCGAAGCCGATCGTGCGCAGGGTGTTCTGAAAGCCGCGCTGCTTGGTGTCACCTTTGTCGGTGGCGTAGCAGCGCGCGGTCAGCACCTCGCGGCCCGCCGTCGCTTTCGCCCAGAACCGGCGATAGTCGAACTGCTTGGCGTAGGCGTCGCGTGTGGTGTAGTAGACGTTCTGGGTGTCGACGAAGATCGCGACGCTGGTCATGGGGCAGGATTCCCTGGGGTGGCCGAGCGCCGGCGCCTTTTCGTACAAACCCTAGCGAACCACAACGCGTCGGCGGGCCGTTTCCGGCCCGCCGACATCGAACTCGCTGGGCCGAACCTAGCGGGCGAGCTCCTCACGCACGATCGCCGCACCAGCGCTCAAAGCCTTCAGCTTGCCCTGCGCTACCTCACGAGACAAGGGCGTCATGCCGCAGTTGGTGCAGGGGTAGAGCTTGTCGGCATCGACGAACTGCAGCGCCTTGCGCAAGGTCTCGGCGACCTCTTCCGGCGTCTCGATGGTGTTGGTGGCCACGTCGATCGCCCCGACCATCACCTTCTTGCCGCGGATCAGCTCGATCAGCTCCATCGGCACGTGGGAGTTCTGGCACTCCAGCGAGACGATATCGATGTTCGACGCCTGCAGCTTGGGGAAGATCTCTTCGTACTGGCGCCACTCCGACCCCAGGGTCTTCTTCCAGTCGGTGTTGGCCTTGATGCCGTAGCCGTAGCAGATATGCACGCCGGTCTCGCACTCGACCCCTTCGATGGCTTTCTCCAGAGCGGCGATGCCCCAGTCGTTCACCTCGTCGAAGAAGACGTTGAAGGCGGGCTCAT
>NZ_CALFQK010000027.1:0-44711 GCF_937921195.1 uncultured Salinicola sp. | reverse complement strand
ACAGCAGCTCGACAGCGCCTACCAGCTCACCGACAGCCTCAGCCAGAGTGCGGCGAACCACAACGCCGACGCCCTCGACAGCCGGACGAACCTCAAGCAGGCGGGTGAAGACGCCGACGACCGCTACGGCAATAGCGAACAGCTTTCGGATTCCGATCAGAGCAACGCCCGCGGTGCCACCGACAGCGGCGGCCGGGGCGAAGCGGCACGCATGAAAGCGCCGTGGCTGCATATGGCCTCGCCCGCCGGCATTACGCTGAGCACCCCGGAATCGACCCACCTGGCCCAGGGCAGATCGCTCAGTATCTCCAGTGGCGAGGACGTCAATATCGCCACCGGCAAGAGCCTGGTGGCGTCGATCTCCGAGAAGCTCTCGCTGTTCGTCTACCGCGCCGGGATGAAGCTGTTCGCCGCCCGCGGCAAGGTCGAAGTTCAGGCCCAGAGCGATGCGATGGAGTTGACCGCGCAGAAGGACGTCAAGATCACCTCCACCGAAGGGCGGGTCGAGATCAACGCCGCCAACGGCATCCTGCTGAACAGCGGTGGCGGCTATATCCGCATCGAAGGCGGTAATATCGACGTCCACGGCCCCGGCAAGATCGATATCAAGGGGGCCCAGCACAGCTTTGGCGGGCCGGCGAGCATGGATGCCGCCATGCCCGAGTTGCCGGAGGGCGCCTGTGAGACCCAGTTTGCCGGAGACGATTCGGCTTCTGCGGGTGCCAGCGCGCTATAGCCGGAGAGGCCGAGATCATGGAGCGTCAGAAAACGTCCCCAAAGCAGGATAGCCCGGCCTCTAGGGTTGGCGCGGCCAGGCCGTTCGACCCCAACTGGCTACAGCCGGATAGACATCGATATGCACTATTGAATCCGCTACACGTTGCGTCCAGCGATCGCGACGACCTGGATAGCCACACGTTGAAAACGCCGAGCGTCAAGGTACGTGATCCGCTGCTACCTCAGTTGGTCTGTTTGGAGTCACTCTCGCTGACACAGCGTGAGCATCTGGCCAAGCGGATCGAGCAGTACGCCAAGCGCGGTAGCGTCTTCCTGTCTGCCTTGCTGCAAAGTGAAGCGGACACCGAAGAGGTGATCAGGCACTTCCGTTTCACTCTCGAACAGCCACGTCCGGGAAGCCGGAGACGCTGGTGGCTACGTTGCTACGATCCGCGAGTTTTTCGTCACTTGTGCTGGCTGCTCGAGACCGCGAGCATGGATCGCCTGCTGGGTCCCATCACCTGCTGGCGTTGGCCGAATCAGTACGGCCAGTGGCATGCGCTCGAGCGCCATGAAGCATCCGATCTTTCGACTCGGGCGCCTTTGCTGTCTGCCTCACAGTCGTCGTGTATCGACCGCATGGCCTCTCTCAACGCCGTCATCGACCGGCTGGCCATGCTGAAGCCGGAAGCCGTGGCCTCGTTCGACGACTACAGGGATTTGGACGGTCTGCTGGTCAAGGCACAGCAGCTCGGCTTGACCGACGCCGAGGGCCGCCAACTCTACGCCGAGCAAGCCGCTCGTTTTCACCCACACATTCACGATCACCCCGAGATGCGACGGCGCCTCGATCAGACGGTCGAGACACAGGGCAGCTACGTGCGCCGCTGTGAAGACCTCTCAGCCCAGTCGTTACTCGCCATGGCACGGGAACTGGAGACCATCACATGAGTGGAGCATCCGAGGACGTACAGTCGATCGCCAATTGTCGCGTGTGCCAGCGCAGCGGGTTGCCGATTCTGCCGCTGCGATATGCCGTCACGCGAACGGATGGGGGAGATCAGGCCGGGCATCCTCCTGGCCCCGAGATTAGTGGCGCTTTGCTCGATGAGAGCCTCACGGCAACGCCATTACCTGAAGGGCAACGCTATACGCTCAGGCTGCTGCGCGCGGGGTTTCTCTACGTGTTCAACGAGACGCGTGGCCGCTGGATCGGCCATGTCGTCACCGACAAGGGCTATCTGATCGAGTACGTCGACGTCTCTCACGACGAAGTGGTGGCGATCGATCCCGATAGTCCGCAGCCCATCGATGGCCGCTTGCAGCCGCCTGCCGACGAGCAGGAGTTCGCCTGCGCCGCCAACCCCTCGCACGCCTATCCCGGGCGCTGCGTGATGATTCCCGGTGCCGACAAGGCCGATAACGTCTATCTCTCCTTTTCCGACGGGGCCTGGACCAAGCGGGTGTGGAAAGAGCACGCGACGAACGCGAACCAGCGACGTGACAACATGCGTCGGGTCTCGCTCGGGGCATGGCGTGGTGGTAGCGCGCCCTACGCAGAGTCGCTGGAAAAATTGGGGGACATCGTCGCTGAGGCCGGGCGTATCTGGACGCCGCCGGATCAGCATGGTGCTTCCGGCACATGGCGGCCCGGCGCTTCGGGAACCTGGGAGCGTCAGGACGGACACGCTTTCGAGTTCAGCCCATTTCCGTTCCATGGCATGAAAGAGCAGGTCGAGGGACTCAAGCGGTGGGCAGACGAGCAGGCCGAACCGCTGGATATGACACCCATGCTGGTCGCGCTGGAAGACCCGGTGGGGATTTCGGCAGATCTGGCTGGTTTGATGGCGGTGCGTCTAAAGGAATTCATGAACAGCGATGGACGTCGCTGGCCCCTTGCCACTGCTGCCACGATCAACGCGCTGGAACCTGCCATTCGAGAACAGGCCAAATTCCGCTATATCGACAAAAGAGTTGATTCAGGGCCTCTGCATCGACCCATCTTCGCCGGTCCCGGACAGCCACCCTGGGAAGAGCAGCAACGTGTCCATGCCTATCATGATCGTCTGGAAGCAAGTCGAGAGGCAGGCACAGACTTTTTCAAGCATGAGCGTGATAAAGCACGGAAAGAGGTTTCCGAGGGAATCACTCCTGAGGAGCTCCAACGGGAAGCCGATGACGCTTGGGAGCGATACCGTAGTCGCTTACGGGATGGCCAGCCTGAATTCTGGAAACAGACGCAGTTCAAGCCGGAGCAGGAACGTTTCGATCAGAACGTTATGTTGCCACTGGTTCATGCCCACCAAGCTTGGCTGACAGGGTCTTCCATCCAAAAGCAATTCGAAGCCCACTTCGACGACGAAGATGCCGAATCAGGGCAGGCATTTACCGATACAGTGGTGTTGTGCATCCAAGACACGCAGCAGTACGGCCCCGCTTTTGAAAAGTACGTAGAGTGGCTAACCGCACCCAGCATCACCGACGACAATTGGTTGCTGCGTGGTTTCCTGCTCAATTTGAAAGTGGTTCGTGACGCTGTCAACACGCAGGCAGCGCCAGAACTGAAGATTGATCAAGTTGCAACGCTATCGTGGACTGGTCTGGTATCAAGCTACCAATCTGCGACCGAACGCTTCCCAGACACGCAGGCGGCTCCCGGAAGATTACTGGGCGCAGTTATGGCTCCCATGCTGAGCGCGTTGGACGAGCAGACGGTTCGACCGGCGCTGATTGCGCTGGGTGTTATTTCGGGCCGCAAGGTAACCCATACGCGTGTGTCTGGACATGTCAGCGATGCCATCGATGGACTCATCGCAGAGATGCAGCGTGTCAACCCAGCCCTGCAAGGCGCCGATCAAACCTTGCTCAAGGAAAAGCTGCGGATCGAGACTCGTGGCAGTTATCGCCATATGCAATCACTGGGCAAAGGCAATTTCGATATTTCCATGGTCTTCGATACACTTTCCATCGAGGAAATCGATACCTCTAGCGACGGGCGCACGGTCGCTAACCGAGTCGGTGATACGGTCATGGATTACAATCAATGGCGCCGGACACAGGGTTCGGTCTGGGGCTCTATTGGGGATCGCAACACTCAGCTAGGTATTGTTAGCTTAGTCTTAGGCATGTGGGCACTTCGGGCCCAAGGAAAAGCTATGGATGAGGCGACTGCCGAGAATCGCACCGAAACGCAATGGCGTTTTGGGGCGCTGGTTGCGGGTGCCGCTGGCTCGGTCGCGGATACGGGTCATGCCATTCTGGAACGCTCCAGTCGGGTAGGCGGAAGACTGTCACAAAAAGCCGGCAAGATATGGCAAGGTGTGTTCCGGATTGGCGGAAGATTATTGGGTTTTGCGGCCGCGGTGGTGATGTCTTTCTGGGATCTTCATAATGCTTACGACAAAGCGCTAAAGGGGAGCGTTCTCTTAGCAAGTCTCTACTTGGGGTCTGCCGTTTTTGGAGCAGGTGCTTTTATTGCATTAACCTTTTTAAGCGCAACTGGGATTGGCATTGCTCTGGCAGCGGCAGCAATCGTAGTAAACATCTTTATTGCGTTGATGAGCAATAATGCGCTTCAAGATTGGATGGAGAAATGTTACTTCGGCGTAGAAGACTCCGATGAACGATTCCCGAGCTTTACATCTGAAACTGATGCATTTGAAGCCTTGAGCAATAATTAGGAACTAAGATATGAACTTCAAAGGTCTCGGACCCTATAAGTGGAAATACAAACTTAACCGTCCTCTGACCGACGAGGAAAGAAAAAACCATTTGGATGTAAAAAGCAGCGCGAGTAGAGAGATAGACGATGATCTCTCTGTGATTCGCTTAAATAGCACGTACTTAGAACTTGTAGATCGTTGGTATGCTGACAAAGGGCATGCTGTGATCTACGGAGCTCTGGGGGCATCCCCCATGATTTATGGTGTAGTAGCCGGACTACAGGTCACCATTGAAAAGATTGATCACCTTGAGATTGCATTATTTGGCATAGTGGCCTCCGCAATATGTTTTGCCATCTTGGTCATGTTTCTATGGTTTATTCACCTTGAAGCATTCCGTCGCACCCATTATCCTATCCGTCTAAATCGTAAAGCTCGCATGGTTTATGCCTTCAAGCCCAACGGATCAGTTATCCGTGCCTCGTGGGATCATATTTTTTTCTGCAAAGACAGTCACTATGTGCCCTTAATGGGCCGAAGGTTTTACGATATACGCGCGCACATCCTGGGTGAAGATGGCCTCACAGTTCGGGAAACCTTTACGCTGGGATATCCCTATTTTGGTGACGAGGAGCGTCTCCCCCTTCTGTGGGAATATATCCGAAGTTATATGGAAGACGACAAAGGTGTAAAGAAGAATTATGAGGCAACCAAGCTTTGCATGCCGGTTGGTGAGCGTCGAGAAGGTCTTTATTTCGGTGTCGTTCGAGGCTTTGGTATAGCGGCTTTTTCACCTTTCATTGCACAGGCTTTGATGTCGCCTATTTGGGCGGTGATTACTTGGGGGCGACTAATTGCCATGTACACAAGCCGCGTTCCACGTTGGCCTCAAGAAATTCAAGCCGAGTGCAGAGTCGATGAGAGCGATCCTTACCGTAAAGACTGGCATGACAACAAGGAGTTCAGTTTTATCGAAGGTCCATGGCCTATGATCTGGTTTGTGATCGGTAGTGCGGTCGCGGCATTAACGATTTATTGGACGATAGCCAGTATGGTTAATGCCATGTGAAGATGTCTCTGTGGCGCTTTTTAACGTGCATTAAGATTCCTGGCGCTTTGCATTTGGCTCTGGTGGTTAGAGAAACTTGAATATGAATATTACCGGCCTGGGGCCTTATAAATGGAAATATAAAATAGATAGGCCATTGGTTGAGGAGGAAAAACTTAACTGCCTCCACAAGAAAGACAAAGCTAGCAAAGAGCCTGATTATGACCTTTCTGTAATTTGTCTTAATAGTACTTACATGGAGTTGGTTGACCGATGGTATTCTAGCAAGGGGCATGCTGTAGTTTATGGGATTATGGGAGTGGCCCCTTTTGTTTTGGGCGCGGTTATAATGCTAGTTGCTGCTTTGGAAAGGCAGGGCACTTTTGCGATGTGGTTTGGGCTTGGGATTTCTTTCCTTTTTTCGCTTGTGGCGATTTGTTTTTTTTATTTGTTTTGTCTTGAGGCATTTCGAAGAACTCACTACCCTATTCGAGTTAATAGAAAAAATAGAATGGTTTATGCTTTTAAGCCCGATGGAAAGATTATTAAGGCATCTTGGGATGATCTGTTTTTTTGCAAGGCCTCAAGCAAACCTCCTTTAGGTGAAAGGGATTATGACATCCGCGCTCATGTCCTTGATGCTGATGGCGAAACTATTCGAGCCACCTTTACTCTGGCTATGCCGCACTCGGGAGCAGAAGAACGACTTGTAGATCTGTGGGAATATGTTCGGAGGTATATGGAAGAGGATAAAGGGGTGGTGGAAAACTATGAGCTGACTCAGTTTTGCTGGCCTATCAGTGGGCGTCGTGAGGGCGTGCGGTATGGCATAATTGGTGGGTTTAGTCCCGCGGCTGTTGCTCCGTACTTAATTCAGCTACCTTTTTCTCCGTATTTTGCTTTGATTACTTGGGGTCGTTTGATCGCCATGTATACGAGCCGTGTGCCACATTGGCCGGAATCTGTAGAAGCTGAATGCAGCGTTGCCGATAACGATCCTTATTTCAAAGACTGGAGAGATAATCGAAAATTATCTTTCAAGCAAGGCGTTGTGCCTGTAATTGGGTTTGTTATCGGAAGTATATTTTGGGGTATCGCCACTTACTATGCAGTTACAAATCTGATGCATGCTATGTAAGCTCCTTGTCTATTCGGGCACACTAGCTGCTGGCCTGGCGACCGAACTGATAGGTGGTGGTAATGCACATGCTCCAAAGTTAGCTATTGGTGCTGGAGCTATTGGGCTAGGTGGGTGTCCTCCATGAGGCCGCCGCGGAGTAATAAACGGAGCCCCTGACTGTTTGAAAGCTGTCAAGAGTATGGGGTTAACATTTCTTCATGTTCTGAGAGTTGTCTTATGCGCATTTCTGGTTTTCTCTTCTTTGGCGCTCTGTCTTTTCTTGTGAGTGGCTGCGATGGTGACATGGGCTGGGGGGAAGAAAAATCTTCGGAGATAGAGCCGTCGATTGAGTTTAGCACCAGTTTTCGCCCAATGCTGGATACAAAACACCTAGTGTCTGCGATTCTATCGGGAAGTGGAATGGCCCTGGAAAGCGAGCCAGGGGATAACCCGCCTCAGTATGCCGATTTGGCGTTTTTTCCTGTTCTTAATGCTGAGGAATTTGAAAAAATGGCAGACTCGTCTTATGGCCACTCACGTGGCCATTTGCCAAATCTATCTAGTACTGACTTCGATAAAAACTTTGTTTTCTTGGTTGCCTACCCCCGCTCTGATTCCTATCAAGCGGCTCGATCGGGAACGCAGGCGCTTTTCTTTACCAAGGTTGAGGTGGGCTATCCGGATGACAAGGTTGCATTGAAACTGTCGGCTAGTCGTTTAGGGGAGATGAGTATGGCCACCATGCTCTCTGGGGGCTGGAAAGGAGAGCTTTACGTAGTAGAACGACGTAAACGCGATCAATTAGAGGTCAGTATTGGCGATAAATCCTACCACTACTCACTCTGTAATGCTAATTGCTAGAGGGCGGTTAGTTTGGTTGTATGGAGACGAGATTGTCGACAGCAGTCGTCGTGTTCAATCACTTGGTAAATGAAATTTCGATGTGTCGATAATCTTCGACTCGCTGTCCGTCGATGAAGTCTATATATATGTCGATAGGTGTATGATCATTAATCGAGGTGGTGACTCGGTTATGCGTTGTAATTAGTGTGGCAAGCAGAATTCTCGGTTTGGGTCTGTGTTGGAGGGCGCAATACTCAGCTAGGTATTGGCACCCCTGTTTTAGGCATGCGGGCTTTTTCTGTCCAATGCCAATTCATGGACGAGAGAGTTGCCGATGAGCACATTGAAAAACAATGACGTTGAGTATGTCGATGTTATTTTTTGGCATTGTAATTTTTTCGAGAGCTGGGTTTAATGTCTTCTTGAACCTTGTGGTTCTAGTGATAACGGCTGTTATTGGCTTCCTTTGACTTGATAGAATAGGTAAGCGGCTTGATAAAACTATTTTTTTGGGAGTAACAGGAATGGCAGTTTTCCTAGCGTTAAAGCCCAAAGGGAATCAATGCTGGCTATGTCGGACGGCAACGAAGAGAATTAACCATGATGCTTGGTTGGACTCGACCTTTTCAAATTAATCGGCGCATATCTCAAGAAGAGATGCGCTCTCATTTTCTACTGCAGAAGGCTTCCTCCTATCTGCCAGACCCTTATGGTGCGCTTATTCGTTTTAATTCTGAGTTCTGTGAGATGATCGACTGTAGTGAGCGCCAAAGAGGAATGGCGAAAACACTTGTGTGCCTACTGGGGATCTTCGTTCTTTTTGTTTTCGGGATCTCTGTCTTTTTCATGCTTTTGTCTGATTATTTGTCGCAAGCAATCGGTTTCGTTTTTTTTCTGGTTTTTGTTTTTGTCTTCGCCGTCGTCACGGGAGGAGGAGGTTTGTTTCTCTGGCAAATGTATCTTAGATATGAATTCTTTTCTTGGAGATATTTTCCTGTCCGATTCAACAGGATGTCGGGTAAGGTTTTTGTATTCAGGAGCAAAGAGTTTGGCGGGGTTTTGGCTCTGGATTGGGGTGATATCTATTGGCATATAGGGACGGATGGAACGGGCAAAATATGTACCCTGAGAGGACATGTGTTAAATGGCTCTACGGTTGTTGAAACCTTTTCCGTAGGTAATTTTTTTCATCGGGACGAGGTTTATCGCATACTCTCCCTTTGGTGTTTTCTGGAAAAATATATGGAGCATGGTCCTCAAGACGCGGCTCCTGCTGCTGGAGATGAATTTATTTATTACTCGACGAAAGTGAGTTTTAGGAATTGCTTCGTTAGGGTTGTTTCAAACCTCTCTCCTCTCCTGGTGTCGCTACGCCACAAGCTTTTCTTTCTTTATTATCCAATTTTGTTTTCTTTAGTGCTCACACAATGGCTGGTGCTAAAGTCATGCCGTGAGCCAAGGTGGCCAGAATTTGTTGAGAAGTCATGCGCTCCTCGTGCTAAAAAATCTTTTGCTTGGGTAGAGCCTGAAAGAATTGGCCAGTTCCTAAGTAATGATCTGTTCTATAAACGGCTGCTCGAAAAAGAACAGTTCAACAAGAATTTGTTTGAGAATGGTTCGGGTTTCGTTGGGTTTTAGTTTTTTAGGAGATGTTGTTTTGAAAGGCGATAAAATATTTGTCTTGTGCGGGCTTTTGGTTTTTTTGTCGGGCTGCGAAGGGGGTCAGTCTGAGAAAGTGGAAGCCGTCGTAAGTATTCTCGAGTGCGAGCCTGGCAACATCTTTTATGAGTCAGATGATGCGAAGGCTGTTGTTGTTGCAACTGCCCCAGTCATGGGCCCTCCCCCAGAAGGGCATGTGAGCATTGCTTTCAAAAGCAAAGGGAAAATTTTGAGTACTGGATCAGCTAAATTGCACCAACAGCTCGGGTCGATTGGGTCTAGCGATCCTGATTATACTTCTGTGTATGAAGCGGAAGTCGGCTCGGGTGAACGGTTGGAATCCCTAGATGAGTGCGAGGTTACCAGGTATACGAGTGACTCAGGTAAAGAGGTCAGCTTTACTGTCAAACCGTTCTCGCAATAAAGAGGCTGTCTGTCAAAGTTCGCGGATGACAGTGTGCTGTTAAGGAGCCCGAAGGTGTTGGGTGGTTATAATGTCCGGTGACTTCGATTCAGGCGTGCGAGGCGCCTTATCGATTTGCCTTCGATGAGCCTCGGGGGCACTGGATTGGTCATGTCGTTACCGATAAGGGCTTCCTGA
The DNA here is from genome assembly GCF_937921195.1 of uncultured Salinicola sp. NCBI lineage: Bacteria > Pseudomonadati > Pseudomonadota > Gammaproteobacteria > Oceanospirillales > Halomonadaceae > Salinicola > uncultured Salinicola sp. The sequence continues at coordinate 35,061 of NZ_CALFQK010000027.1, read as the reverse complement.
TCGAGTAGTCGACATCTCACATGACGAGCTGCTGGCGCTCGACCCCGACGAGCCGGGACCGTTCGATGCCGATATACATGCGCCGGTAGAGGACGACGAGTTTCCCTGTCGCGGCAATCCGGAGCATGTCTACCCAGGACGCTGTATCACGGTACCGGCGGCTCAGGACGCTACAGAGCTTTACCTCGCCTTCTCGGATGACCGATGTCCTCAAACGCTCTCCCGTTCCACCAGCCTCACCCCCAGATCCATTCGCTTCTCCGCCTCCGGGAGTTTGCTGGCAAGACTGGCCAGCAGCAGCCGGGCGGTGTGCTGGCCGATCTCCCGGCGTGGCGGTTCGATGGTGGTGAGAGGGGGCACGGTGCTGGTGGTGAAGTCCAGGTTGCCGAAGCCGGCAAGGGCGATGCGGCCGGGAACGTCCCACGCCTGTCGCTGGCATTCGCACAGTACGCCGAGCGCCACCATGTCGTTGGAACAGGCAATGGCCTCGATCTCCGGATGATCCTGCATCAGAGCGTGGGTCAGTCGTCCGGTCTCCTCGGCGTGGCTGCGTCCGCTCAGCTCCCGCAGTTCGACCGTCCCGCCGGCGGCCTCCACCGTGTCCCGAAAGCCGTGGTAGCGGTCCCGTGCACGCACGTCGCGCTGGAAGTTGGTGCTCACGAACGCCATCCGGCGGCGTCCCTGCCGCAGCATGTGCTCGGCCACCAGGCGGCCGCAGGCGTGGTGAGAGAATCCCACTACCATGTCCAGCCCCGGCTGGCCGTAGTCCCACATCTCGACGATGGGCGTATCGTTGTTGGCCAGCACCGATAGCGACTTGCGGGTGTGCAGGAAGCCGGTCAGCACCAGGCCAGCGGGGTTCCAGCTCAGAATCGAGCGAATCAGCTCCTCCTCCCGCGCATCGTCGAATTCGGTGTTGCCGATCAGCAGTTGATAACCGGCGCTTCGCAGATGGCGCTCGAGGGTTTCCAGCGTCTCCGAGAAGAACGAGTTGGTGATGGTGGGCACCAGCACGCCGATCACGTTGGATCGCGACGACGCCAGCCCGCCGGCCATGGTATTGGGCAGATAGCCCAGCCGGTCGATGGCCGCCTGGATCTTCTCGGCGCGCCTAGGGGAGACCTCGTCCGGACGACGCAGATAGAGTGACACCGTGCTCGGCGACACGTTTGCCAGTCTGGCGACTTCTCCCATGGTGACGCGCTGCGAACCGCGTCGTCGTCGTTTGGCCAAGATTCCGTTACCTCGTTCCCGACCCCGCGCTCGGGTCGGATAAGCAGATGAAGTTTTTTTCGTTCCCCTTTGGGTCCCGCGCGCTAGGCACTGTCGGAAAACTGCCTGCGCTCGCCCATACGGCGTTAAAAATCGGCTGGTGCGCCAGCCCGGTCAAGATGCTCATTTACACCGCGTAAACTCCGCTCTTTCATCGATTTTTGCCTTGTCTAGCCTTCGCTCGTCGACTTTTCAGACAGCGCCTAGTGTAACGGGTCTGGCGCGGCGCTTCGTGAGGGGAGAAGCACCGCGCTCGGACCGCGACCTGGATCGGGGTCTACGACGAATGGACGATAACGACGCGTTGTTCGTGTCTATTCGTAGCGCTACGATTTTAGGCCATGTCGAGGAAGAATTCTCCTGAACGGGCTCGAAAGAGGCCAAATATCTGACGGCAGCGCTGGTTTTGCTTTTTTTCGCAGCGCTACGAAATGGAGCCAACCATGAAGTCACTGCGCTATTCCCTGGCCACCCTGGCCCTGATCGGCACCACCCACGCGGCCGTGGCTGCCGACAACCTGGAGATCATCGTGCCGTTCGCGGCAGGTGGTGCGACCGACATCGTCGCCCGCAGTTTCGAGCCGACCTTTTCGCAACAGCTCGGCGTCACGTCGGTGGTGCGCAATGTCGCCGGTGCCAGTGCCACGGTGGGCACGGCGGAAGTCGCCAATAGCGAGGGCAATCCCAACATCATCGGCTACGAGCCTGCCGGGGCGCTGTCGATCCAGCCCTCGCTGAAGAAGTTGCCCTACGGCCCGGACAGCTTCACCTACATCTGCCGCACCGTGTCCAATCCGATGTTCCTGATGGTCTCGAAGTCCTCCGACATCACCTCGTTCAAGCAACTGGTCGAGGAGTCCCAGGATCAGCCGTTCCTCTACGGCTCCTCCGGCCCGGGGACGCTGCCGCATCTCGCCATGGCGGCGACGGTGGTCAACAGTGATCTCAAGGCAGAGCACGTGCCCTACAGCGGTTCGGGCCCGGCGATGAACGCACTGGCCGGCAACGAGATCCAGATCATGGCGGATACCGAGACCATTCTCGAAAACTATGATCTGCGCCCGCTGGCGGTGTTTGCCGATCATCGTGTCGAGGGCTACGACGACGTGCCGACGGTGGAGGAGCTTGGCCTGCCTGCGCTGGATTTCGCGGTCTGGCAGGGCGTCGTCGCGCCCAAGGGGATCTCCGACGAGCGTGCCCAGCAGTATGCCGAGGCGTGCAAGGTGACGGTCGAATCGGACAAGTTCAAGAGCTTCGCCGACAAGGCCAAGGCGGGGATCGCCTATCTCGGGCCGGATGACTTCAAGGCGTTCGTCCAGAAGCGTTTCGAAACCAACAAGCAGGTGCTCGAGGACGCGGGCCTGGCGCCGTAATCCGTTCTTTCACTCTCTTGTTTTCTCGATCTCCCAGGAGCCGCGGTTCATGTTCGCTTCCTTGATCCACCCTCGGGTATTGACCGCGCTGGCGCTGCTGGTGGCCGGCGCAGGCCTCTCGATCACCGCCTGGCAGGGGCCCGAGAGCGCCATGCTGGTGCCGCGTATCGTGCTCACGATCTGGTGTGTGATGGCGCTGGCGATCCTGGTCGGCGAGCTGATCCGCCATGCGCCGAGGCAACCCAAGGCGTCGCCGCGGGTGGCGCGCTCGCCGCTGCCGCTGCTGATGGCGGCGGTGCTGGTCGCCGCGGTGGCCACGGCGAGCCTCGGCTTCCTGATCCCGGCGCTGCCGCTGGTGGCGTTGACGCTATGGCTGTTTCGAATCCGGCGGCCGCTGCCGTTGGTGCTGGGGACGATCTTGATCGGCGGCGGGCTGTGGTTCCTGTTCCATCACGTGCTGATGATCCGGTTGCCGGCGCTGTTGACGAGTGGTCTGGTTTGATGGAGGGGAATCTGAGATGGACGTGATTCTGGCGGCGGTCGGCGACGCCTTCACCTGGCAGGCGCTGCTCGCCATCGTGATCGGCACCTGGGCGGGCATCATCATCGGCGGGCTGCCCGGGCTGGGCTCGGTGGTGGGCTTGACGATCTTCCTGCCGTTCACCTTCGGCATGGATGTCATCACCAGCATGGCGCTGCTGATCGGCGTCTACTGCGGTTCGGTCTACGGCGGTTCGATCACGGCGATCCTGATCAACACGCCGGGTACGCCGCAGTCGGCGGCGACCACCTTCGACGGCTACCCGATGACCCAGCAGGGTCGGGTCGACGAAGCGCTGGGCTGGGCGACCTTCGCCTCGTTCTTCGGCGGCGTGCTCTCCTGCGTGCTGTTGATCTTCTGTGCGCCACAACTGGCCAAGTTCGCCGTCAACTTCGGTTCGATCGAGGTCTTCGCGCTGGTCTGCCTGGCGATGCTGTGCATCGTCGGGATCTCCCGCGGCAGCCTGCTCAAGGGCCTGGTGTGCGGGATGATGGGGTTCTTCTTCTCGACGGTCGGCAGCGACCCGATCACCGGCGCCGACCGTTTCACCTTCGGCACCTATGCGCTGAGTTCGGGGCTGGATCTGATTCCGGTGGTGGTAGGGGCGTTCGCGCTATCCGAAGTCTTCGTTCGCTTCTCGGCCCGTGACGAGGAGGCCACCACCATCCCGGAGGCGCGGCTGCGCTTCCCCAGTTTGCGCGAGATCGGTCGACGCCTGATCGAACTGGTGCGGGGCTCGTTCATCGGCAGCTTCGTCGGTGCCTTGCCGGGTACCGGCGCGGCCGCGGCGGCCTTCATCAGCTATGCCGCGGCCCAGAAGCTGTCGCCGCGGCGGGCCAACCTGGGCAAGGGCGAGCCGGATGGCATCATCGCCTCCGAGTCTTCCAACAACGCGGTGACCGGCAGCGCCTTCATTCCCACCCTGGCGCTGGGCATTCCCGGCGACGTGGTCACGGCGATGATGATGGGCGCGATGGTGATCCATGGCATCACGCCGGGGGTACGGCTGATGGCGGACCAGGCGCAGACGGTCTACGCGCTGTTCGTGGTGCTGATCATCGTCAACGTTGCCATGCTGATTCTCAGCAAGCCCTCCATCGGCCTGTTCCGCTACCTGTTCAAGCTGCCGCTGGGCTTCGTCATGGGCGGCATCGTGATGTTCAGCTTCATCGGTGCGGTGTCGGTACGCGGCAATCCGCTGGATCTGGTGGTCGCGGCGCTGACCGGGATTCTCGCCTACGTGCTACGCCGCGGCGGCTATCCGCTGGCGCCGCTGATCATCGGCATGGTGCTGGGGCCGGCGCTGGAGAGTTCGCTGCGCCGGGGGTTGTTGATCTCGCGAGGCGATTTCCTGTCGTTTTTCACCCATAGCGGTATCGCCACCACGCTGTTCGTGCTGATCGGTCTGTTCCTGGTCTGGACAGTGGCGGCGGGCATACTCGACTGGCGGGCAAAAATCGCTGATCGTCGCCAGCCAGCGGAGTCCGGGGCAAGGAGCGCCACGACACAGGAGGGGCGGCCATGACGCTGACGCTCGTCTCGTTTCTCGGCTTCACGGCGCTGGTTGCGGTCATTTCCTGGTGGAAGACGCGGCGCGACGATCTCAGTCAGATATCGGGCTATTTCCTGGCCGGGCGCAGCCTGAGCTGGATCGTGATCGCCGGCTCGCTGTTTCTGACCAACATCTCGGCGGAGCAGTTGACCGGGCTCAACGCCAACGCCTTCAGCAACGGCGCCAACGTGATGGCGTGGGAGACCGTGGCGGCGCTGACCCTGATCGTGCTCGCCTTCGTCTTCCTGCCGCGCTATCTGCGCTCCGGCATCGGCACCGTACCGCAGTTTCTCGAGCACCGGTACGGCCGGCGCATGCGAATCGTCGCCTCGTTCATCTTCATCTACGCCATCGTCATCGGCTTCCTGCCGTTCGTGCTCTACGCCGGCGCGATCACCCTCGGCCAACTGTTCGATATCGGCACGCTGTTCGGCATCGGCCAGACCGCCACCACCTGGGTGATGGTCATCGCCATCGGCGTGGTCGGGGGAATCTACGCGGTCTTCGGCGGGCTCAAGGCGGTGGCGGTCTCGGACACCATCAACGGCATCGGCCTGCTGATCGCCGGGCTGCTGGTACCGATCCTGGGGCTCTACACGCTGGGCGGCGGCGATCTGTTCGGCGGCTGGCAGGTGATGACGACCCAGGCGCCGGAGCGGCTCAATGCCGTCGGCACCTCGCCGGACGCCAACATCCCCTGGTACGGCATGATCTCCGGCGTGCTGCTGATCAACCTGTTCTACTGGTGCACCAACCAGGCGATCGTGCAGCGGGCGCTGGGCGCGCGTTCGCTGGCCGAGAGCCAGAAGGGCGTGCTGGTCGCCGGATTCCTCAAGATGGCCGGGGTGCTGATGCTGGTGCTGCCGGGCATCATCGCCTGGCATCTCTACCAGCAGGGCATGCTGGAGATCCCCACCAAGCCGGGGAGCGAGGCGCTCAACGCCGATGTCGCCTATCCGGTGCTGGTGCGCTCGATCCTGCCGCCCTGGCTGACCGGCTTCTTCTGCGCGGCGATGTTCGGGGCGATTCTCAGCTCCTTCAACAGCGGCGTGAACAGTCTCTCGACGCTGATCAGCCTGGATATCTACAAGTCGCTGATCAAGCCGAACGCCACCGACCGCGAGACCGTCCGCGTGGGGCAGCTGTTCGCCACTGCCACCATCGCGATCTGCATCGTGATCGCGCCCTATATCGCCAACGCCGACAGCCTCTACACCCTGATGCGCACCATCATGGCGGTGATCAACGTGCCGATCTTCACGGTGATTCTGTTCGGCGTGATCTCCAAGCGAGCGCCAGCGCTGGCGGGTTACGTCGGCCTCGTCTTCGGCATGGCGTTCTTCTACCTGACGCACTTCGTGCTGGGTGACGATCTCGGCTTCGTCCAGGTCCACTGGCTGCTGCTGGTGGGGATCAACTTCCTGCTGATGCTCGGCGTGATGACGCTGGTGCGCCTGCTGAAGCCGCTGCCCGAGCCGGTCGAGATCCCGGACACGCGGGAAGTCGATACCACGCCATGGCGCTACGCCCGGCACGCCAGCTGGTTGCTGGTGGCGCTGTTCGTGCTGGTCTACGCGGCGCTGTCACCGCTGGGCGTGACCTCTGCTTCCGGCTCTTTCGTCATTGTCCTGGGCGTCAGCGGGGTCACTCTGCTGCTGCTTTACGGCCTTTACCGCCTGATCGCTTCTCGCCTGCGCGGCAAGTCCGCGCAGATGGCCCGGTCCAGCACGTAAGTTCATCCCATTCTCTATCCGTTGCGGAGTCACTCTCCATGAAGATCACTGATCTCAAGACCCACGTACTGGCCGCGCCGCTGGAACAGCCGTTCTCGTTCTCCCAGGGCTGGGTGCATCAGCGCACGGCGATGCTGGTGGAGATTCACACCGAGGATGGCCTGATCGGCTGGGGCGAGTGCGTCAACCACGGGCTGCAGCCGCCGCAGGTTGCCCAGGCGATGGTCGAACACGCGCTCAAGCCGCTGGTGATCGGGCGTTCGGTGTTCGAGCGCGAGGTGCTGTGGGAGACGATGTACAACCACACCCGCCCCTACGGCCAGAAGGGCGTGGCGCTGTTCGGCATCGCGGCGATCGACATCGCGCTGTGGGATCTGGCCGGCAAGGCGCTGGGCCAGCCGATCCACCGCTTGATGGGTGGCGCGTTCCGCGACGAGATCCGCCCCTACGCCACCGGCTTCTATCGCCGCGAGGGCGGCAACTATCCCGAGGAAGTGGTCGAGGAGGCGCTGCGCCATCAGGCCAACGGCTACCGGGCGATGAAGATCAAGACCGGCTTCGGCATCGAGGCGGACATCCGCGACATGCGTGCGGTGCGCGAGGCGGTGGGCGATGAGATCGCGCTGATGATGGATGCCAACTGCGCCTACAGCGTGCCGGCGGCGCGACGCATCCTGATGGAGCTCGAAGAGACGCGGGTGCATCTGTTCGAGGAGCCGCTGAGCCCGGAGAACCGCCACGGCTATCGCGAGCTCAAGGGCGTTTCGCGTACCTGGATCGCCGCCGGCGAGAACGAGTATTCGAAGATCGGCTACCGCGACTGGATCAGCGAAGGTGCGCTGGACGTGATTCAGCCGGATATCGGCGCCGCCGGCGGCCTCACCGAGTGTCGCAAGATCGCCGCGCTGGCCCAGGCCTTTCACGTACCAATGATCCCGCACGTCTGGGGCACCGGCGTGGGGTTGGCGGCCGCCGTCCAACTGATCGCCACCTTGCCGCCGCAGCCGCTCTCGCTCACCCCCGACGAACCCATGCTCGAGTACGACCAATCGGCGCATCCGTTCCGTCAGGAGCTGATTGGCGGCGAGTTCCAGCTCAACGCCAACGGCTGTGTCGAAGTGCTCGACAAGCCGGGCCTCGGCATCGAGATCGATCGATCCATCATCGACCAGTACACCGTCCAGTAACTGGCGCCCACAGGAGATCTCATGAGTCAGAACCGTAAAATCCTGCTGCTGGGCGTCGATGGCCTGATTCCCGAGCTGGTCGAGCGCTTCTGCGCCGAGGGCGTGCTGCCGAACATCCAGCGCCTGCGCGACGAGGGTGGCTCGACGCGGCTGCTGCCCTATATCTCGACCTGGGGCGATACCAATTTCGTCACCTTTCTCACCGGCCAGGCGCCCGGCACCAGTTGGGTGGGCCAGCGCCTCCCGCCCAGCGGCACTGCACACCTGCTGGAGCTGATGCGCGACGCCGGCCAGCGGGCGGCGCTGGTCCATTTTCCCGAAAGCCTGGTGCCCGCGGGCGAGCGCGATCTCTGCTTCGCGCCGTTCTGGAGCGGCAGCGGACCGGCGCCGATGGAGCTGGCGCCGGCGTGCCTGCACAGCACCCATCTCGACCGGTGGACATCGACACCATCGACCGAAGCGCTGGGCTGGCCACCCACCGGCACGCTGGCTCACCACCAGAAGCACAATCGGTTCGCCATCGAGCGCACGAATGACGGTTTCGTCGCGTTGATTCCCGCCCATCGCGGCGAGCCGGTACCGGTAACGTTGCGCCTCGACGGGGAGCGTCTGCGTCTCGAGATCGCGAAAGCGGAAGCGAGCCTGAGGGTCGGCGAATGGAGCGACTGGCTGCCACTGGCAGACGAGCACGCCATTGAGGGCAAACCGGCGGCGGTGCGCTTCAAGCTGCTCGATCTCGACGTCGCCAGCGGCAGGATCGACCTGCTGCAGTCCCAGATCACCGCGCCGGAAGGCAGCAGTGGCAGGCCGGGCCTGGCGCGCCGGCTGATCGAGCGCCACGGCCCGTTCATCTCCAAGTGGGCGGTCTCCGCCGACCCGGACACCCGCTACTTCGAAACCAGTTTCGAAGAGGGGCGCTACCAGCTCGAGTGGCTGGTCGACAGTGCGTTGACCCTGCTCAATGACGAGGGCTTTTCGCTCTTCGCCACGGTCTTCCGGCTCAACGACGAGACCCATCACACCTGCCTCGCCCAGTGTGATCCCGAATCCAAGTTCTACACGGCCAGCGATCACGAGCGTTATCTCGACGTCATTCGGCGCTCGTACCGCATTCTCGATGCCGCCGTGGGTCGGGCGTTGGTGGGCTGCGACGAGGACACCATGCTGGTGCTCGCCTCCGACCATGGCGACGTGCCCAACTCCCACCTCTGTGATATCCACAGGCGGTTGGCCGAATTCGACCTGTGCACGATCGACGGCGAGGGCAAGCCCGACGTCGCCGCGAGCCAGGCGTTGCTCAAGGACGAGCGCGGCGGGCTGGAGATCTTCGTCAATCGCGACCTCGTGCCGGCAGCCGAGATCGAGCGGGTACAGACGCGCATCCTCAAGGCGCTGACCACCTGGTATGTCGATACCGACACCGGCGAGCGTAACGTGGTCGCGCTGGCACTCAAGAAGCAGGACGCCAGCCCGCTGGGCTACTGGGGCGAGCGCATGGGCGACGTGCTCTTCGCCTACGCCCCCGGCTTCGTCTGGGGCACCAACCAGCGCGGCGATACCGTCGACGAACTCGTCACTCCCGGCGCCAACCACGGCCCGCAGGTGCCCACGGCCAGCACCGGGTTCGCCTCCAACCACGGCGTGGCTTTCTTCCACGGCGCCGACATTCGATCAGGCGTCGAACTGCCATTCGATACCGCTCGCGGCATCCAGCGCATGGACAGCGCCGGGGCGACTTTCGCCCGACTGCTGGGACTCTCCACCGACTCGCTGGACGGCAAGGTGCTGGAGGGCATGCTCGAGCCCACGCGACGCGAGCGGGGTTAAACCTGCGCGATATAGCAGTAGTGGGTCGTGCACAGCCGTGAGGTGCGCAGTTCCAGTGGCTCTCCCTGATAGTCGCTGGCGATGCGACGAATCTGGATGAGCGGCGTTCCCTCCGCGACGCCGAGATGATCGGCGTCGTCCTTCGTGGCCAGGACGGCTGTCAGCTGCTCGTCGGCACGGGCAATGCTGACACCGTAATGCTGCTGGTAGAGCTGGTAGAGCGTATTGGGCAGGATCTCCGGCTGTTTCTCCAGGCCCGGAAACCGCTCCGCGTCGACGACGATCTCCTCCACGAGTACCGCTTCACCATCGAGCTCTCGCGTCCGGCGAATCCGGACCACCTGCGCGCCCTCGGCAAGCCCGAGAAGCTCTCTCTCCTCGGCTCTCGCCTTGCGCCGGCTGCGGCTGAACACCCGCGAAATCGGCAGCATCCGCTCGCCGTCATGGCGAACGATATTGAAGAAACGAAACAGCGTCCGGTCCGTGTCGTGGGTGGCCACGGCCGTTCCCTTGCCCTGCCTGCGGACCACGATGTTGTCGTTGACCAGCTCGTCCAGCGCCTTGCGCAGCGTTCCCACGCTGACGCTGTAGCTGCTCGCCAGTGCCGATTCGCTGGGAATGAACGTTCCCGGCGGCCACTCGCCGTCGGCGATCCTCTCCATGATCAAGTCTTTGATCTGTTTGTATAAAGGTTGAAACGTCGGAGCCTTCGGCACGCTCATGGCAGTCATCTTGTCCCTGTTGAAGGTAGCGCTTTGACGAGGTTGTGACCCCGCTCGCCGACAGTATATAGGCCCAAAGTCTCATCTGGAACATGGTTGACTGTCTTTTAAACTATGTCTTATATATGAGTTGCGGTTTTTCAGTCACTACCAGCGAGGACGGGACATGAGTGTCGATTTTGTCGTGCACGACGCCGATGACGATGTGGGCGTCGTGGTGGTGGAGGGCATCGAGGCGGGCCAGAAGGTGACCGGCTGGATCATGGATCAGGATCGGACGATGGAGTGCGAGGTGAAGAGCGCGATCCCCATCGGCCACAAGCTGGCGATCCGCGATCTGAAGGAGGGGGATGCCGTCATCAAGTACAGCGTGGACATCGGGCGAGTGGTGCAGCCGATCCGCGCGGGAGAGCACCTTCACGTTCACAACGTCAAGACGAAGAGGTGGTAAGCATGGAACTCAAGGGGCAAACCTTTCTCGGCTATCGCCGTGACAATGGTCGGGTCGGTATCCGCAACCACGTCATCATTCTGCCGGTCGATGACATCTCCAACGCCGCCGCGGAGGCCGTCGGCAACAACATCAAGGGCACGTTGGCGATGCCACACCCTTATGGCCGCCTGCAGTTCGGTGCCGATCTGGACCTTCACTTCCGGACACTCATCGGCACCGGCTGCAATCCCAACGTGGCAGCGGTGATCGTCATCGGTATCGAGCCCGGCTGGACGCAGAAGGTCGTCGATGGCATCCGGGCCACGGGCAAGCCGGTGGAGGGGTTCTGGATCGAGCAGAATGGCGACCACAACACGATCTGCGCGGCATCGCGCAAGGCGCGGGAGTTCGTGCAGTACGCCAGCGAATTGCAGCGGGAAACCTGCCCGCTGCACGAGCTGTGGGTCTCCACCAAGTGTGGCGAGTCCGACACGACCTCGGGGTGCGCGGCCAACCCCACCGTGGGCAATGCCTTCGACAAGCTGTACGGCGAGGGATGCACGCTGCTGTTCGGCGAGACCTCGGAGCTGACCGGGGGCGAGCATCTGGTCGCCGAACGCTGTGTGTCACCGGCGGTTCGCGAGAAGTTCCAGGCCACCTTCGATCGTTACAGCGACATGATCGATCGCCACAAGACCAACGATCTCTCCGAATCCCAGCCCACCAAGGGCAACATCGAGGGCGGGCTCACCACGATCGAAGAGAAGGCGCTTGGCAATATCCAGAAGATCGGCAAGCAGTGTCGCGTCGATGGCGTGCTGGACAAGGCGGAGTCGCCGACCGGCAAGGGGCTCTGGTTCATGGACTCGTCGTCGGCCGCGGCCGAAATGGTCACGCTCTGCGCTGCCGCGGGTTTCGTGGCGCACTTCTTCCCCACCGGCCAGGGCAACGTCATCGGCAACCCGATCCTTCCCGTCATCAAGATCTGCGGCAACGCGCGAACCGTGCGCACCATGAGCGAGCACATCGATGTCGATGTCACCGGCCTGCTGCGTCGTGAGATCAACCCCGATCAGGCGGGAGACCAACTGCTGGAAATGATGCTGAGAACGGCGAACGGGCGTCACACCAACGCCGAGGCGCTGGGGCATCGCGAGTTCGTCTTCACCCGGCTCTACGAAAGCGCTTGAGTCGCGCCACCCCTGGAGATCGATAGTCAGTCGGCGGCCCGCACTTCTCGCAAGCGCGAAAGCGTACGAGGCGGGCCGGATGTTTCCATATCAATACAAGAGTGAACATCATGCGCCAGCGAAACACGATCCATGCCTTTCTCAAAGCCGCGTCGGCAATGGCCGCCGCGCTCCTGTTCTCCACCACCCTGCAGGCCCAGGAGAGCCAATTTCCGGAACGGGACGTGCAGTACATCATTCCCTTCGGCCCCGGCGGGGAGTCCGACATCAGCGCCCGCCTCCAGCAGAAGTACTTCCAGCAGATCACCGGAAACCAGCTCATCATCCAGTACATGGCGGGTGGCGGCGGCGCCGTGGGCTGGTCCCAGCTCAACGAGATGGATGGCGACGGCTACACGATCATGGGCACCAACCTGCCACACATCATTCTCCAGCCGATGCAGCAGGGCGCCGGATACCAGACCGAAGATATCGAGAACTTCATCTTCTTCCACTATTCGCCGGATGCGCTGCTGGTCGCCAACGACAGCCCTTACAAGACGCTGGACGACTTCATCGCGGCGGCGAAGAAGACGCCTGGCGCCGTGACCGTATCCGGAAGTGGCACCTACTCCGCCAACGACATCGCCAATCAGCGTTTCGAGGCGCTGGCCGACATCACGACCACCTACATTCCCTTCAAGGGCACGGGGGCCTCGGTAGCGGCACTGCTCGGCGATCAGGTACAGGCGGAGTGGGGCTACACCACGACGGCGGCGAACCATAGCGACAAGATGCGCCCGCTGGCGGTCGCCACCGATGAGCGCCACCCGCTGTTTCCGGACGTCCCCACGTTCAAGGAGCTGGGATACGACATGACCGGCGGCGCCTATCGCGGCATTGCCGTTCCCCGCAGCACTCCCGAAGACGTCACGCGGAAACTCTCGGAGATCTTCTCCGACATCAACGCCAATCCGGAATTCAGAAAGTCCATGGAAGCGCTGGGCTTCGTCCTGATCGATGAAGACGTGGACCAGGTCGAGGATTTCCTTGCCGAGCAGCAACGCCAGTACCAGCGGGTGGCGGAGCGCATGGAAGCTGGCCAGTAAGGCTCACGGCTCTCGCGGAGGGAGATCATGGAAACTCTGGGTTTTATGCTGGCCGCGCTTTCGCCATTCAACCTGCTGCTCGCCGTTGCCGGCGTCGCGGCGGGTATCATCATCGGTTCGCTCCCCGGCCTTTCGGCCACCATGGCGGTAGCCGTGCTGGTGCCGGTGACCTTCGGGATGCCGACAGAATCGGCGCTGATCCTGCTCGGGGCGATCTATACCGGCGCCATCTACGGAGGCTCCTACGCTGCGATCCTGGTCAACACGCCGGGCACGCCCTCGGCCATTGCCACGACGTTCGACGGCTATCCGATGGCGCGACGTGGCGACGGCGATCTGGCGGTCACGCTGTCGACGCTGTCGTCGGTGATCGGGGGTCTGGTCGGGGGGCTGGCGCTCTTCTGCCTGGCGCCGCTGCTGGCACTGGTGGCCCTGAAGTTCGGCCCGGTCGAATATTTCTGGCTGGCGATCTTCGGCCTGACCCTGATCTCGTCGCTGTCGGAGGGCTCGACGCTCAAGGGGTTCATCGGAGCGGGAATCGGCCTGCTGCTGTCGACGGTCGGCGTCGCCGTGGTCGGGGGCGATACCCGATACACCTTCGGTTCGCAGTTTCTGCTGGGCGGGGTCGAGACGATCTCGGCACTGATCGGGCTCTACTGCATTCCGGTCCTGATCGAGCTGGTCGCGACACCGAGCGAGCACCTGAAGCCGCCCGAGGCCTCCCGCGGGGTGCGCTTTCGCGAGGGAGTGACGCTGATGTTCAGAGGCAAGTGGAACGCCTTGCGCAGCGCCATTATCGGCACGATCGTCGCCATTCTGCCCGGCGCGGGAGGCTCCATCGCGAGTCTCGTCTCCTACTCCGAGGCGCGTCGTGCGTCGCCGCGATCGGAGCAGTTCGGCAAGGGCGAGCCGGATGGCATCATCGCGACCGAAACGGCCAACAACGCCACGGTGGGCGGCGGTTTCATCCCCACCTTCGTGCTCGGGATACCGGGGACACCCCCGGATGCGGTCATCCTCGGTGCCCTGCTGGTACAGGGGTTTCGCACCGGGCCGGAGATGTTCACCACCAACGCCTCGGTGACCTACACCTTCATGGGCGGGCTGCTGGTGGCTACGGTCCTCATGCTACCCATCGGGCTGTTGATCGGGCGCTACGCCTTCAAGTCCATCGTGAGCGTGCCCAAGGCCATTCTGGTGCCGACGATCGCGTTCATGACGATCATCGGCACCTATGCCATTCGCAACAATCCGTTCGACGTGGTGGTGATGGTGGTGCTCGGTGTGGCCGGGTGGTTGCTGGCGCGGTGGGGAATCAAGCCCTCGCCGATCGTACTGGGGCTGATCCTCGGCCCGATCGCCGAGCAGGGTTTCGTGCAGGGCTACCTGATGGGCAACGCCACCGGCTCCGTGGCCGGCGTGTTCTTCGGCCGCCCGCTCTCCCTCGGCATCATCGCGCTGACCGTTCTGTTCGCGCTTTATCCGCTCTGGAGCGCGCGACGAAAACGCACACAGGGGGAGGTGGTGGCTCATGAACAGTCGACCTGACTTGCACTCATCGGGATCCGCCGGCGTATCGATCGCCCTGGGTCTGGCTACCGTGGTGCTGGCCGCCGGGGCGCTCTGGTTCGCGCGCGACATGTCGATGCTGGCGGCCATTTTCCCACGCACGATCGGCGTTCTATTGCTGATCTTCGGGTGCTGTCTCGTGGTACAGGCGCTGCGGGGGCGGGAGCGGGTATCGCCTCAGGCACCCGGCCACTGGGGGCGGCAACTGGCGCTGGTGGTGATCGTGCTGGCATGGAGCCTGACGCTCAAGTGGCTCGGCTTCCTGGCCTCGAGCGTACTGGCCTGCGTGCTGCTTATGGGAATCGCCCACTTTCACGCCTGGTCGGCGCGACGCGTGGTGGTCTATCTCGTGACCCTGCTGTTGATCATCGCCGGCTTCTACGGACTGTTTGCGGGATTGCTGAACGTGCCGTTGCCGCGGGGCCGATTCTGGAGCTGACTCCGGCTTTGTACGAAAACTGCCTGTGCTCGGCCATACGGCGTTAAAAATCAGCTCAAAATACTCATTTACATCCGTAAACTCCGTACTTTCGCTGATTTTTGCCTTGTCTGGTCATCGCTCGACGACTTTTCGTACATAGCCTTGGCAGCCCTACGACGATTTTTACCGACAGATGGAGTATCTAAATGGTTGACGTAGTGATCAGCGAGTTCATGGATGCCGCCGCCGTCGAGACGCTGACGCGGCGTCATTCGGTCCACTTCGATGCCGCGCTGGTCGAGGACCGGGAGCGGTTGCTGTCGATGGGGGAGGGCGTGCGTGCGCTCATCGTGCGCAATCGAACCCGTATTGACGAGGCGTTGCTTTCCCGTTTTCCCGACCTCGAGGCCGTGGGCCGACTCGGCGTCGGTTTGGACAATATCGACGTGGCGCGTTGCCAGGAGCGCGGCATCGCCGTGCTTCCCGCCACCGGCGGCAATGCTTCGGCGGTGGCGGAGTATGTCATCACGGGCATGCTGATGCTGCGCCGCGGCGCCTATCACTCGACGGCCGCGGTGCTCGATGGCGACTGGCCGCGGCAGGCGCTGGTCGGCCACGAGAGCCAGGGATGCGTGCTCGGGCTGGTTGGCTTCGGCGGTATCGCGAGAGAAGTGGCAAGGCGCGCCCAGGCGCTGGGCATGAGCGTGATCGCGTTCGATCCCTTCGCCGATCCGAAGGATCCGGCCTGGCAGATGGCGGAGCGTGTCGAGACGATCGAGTCCCTGCTGACCCGCAGCGACGGCGTGAGCCTCCATGTGCCGCTGACCGAGCAGACGCGCCATCTCATCGACGCCGATGCGATCGCCTCCATGCGCGAGGGCAGCGTGCTGATCAACACCGCCCGAGGCGGGATCGTCGACGAGGCGGCGCTCACCGAGGCCTTGTGCGAAGGGCGTATCGGTGGCGCCATGCTCGATGTGTTCGAACGCGAACCCCTGCCCGCCGACAGCGTCCTGACGCGCGCCCGGGCCTGCAATCTGGTCCTGACGCCCCATGTCGCCGGCGTCACCCATGAGTCGAACGTCACTATCAGCGCCATGACCGCACGCAACGTGAGCCGGGTGCTGGAGGACAACGCATGAGCCGCCGGCGACTATCGATTGCCCAGGCCCGCGAACTGGCCATGCAAGCCCTGCTGGGAGCGGGCGTGGGGGCTCGGGAGGCCGGAGTCACCAGCCGGGCGCTGGTCGCCGCCGAATGCGACGGTCTCTCCTCCCATGGCCTGGCTCGACTGCCGTTCTATCTCGATCAGATCCTGAGCGGCAAGGTCACCGGCGGCGCCGTCCCCGAAGTCCAGGTCAGCGGCAGCGTGGTTCACGTCGATGCCGGGCATGGGCTGGCGTTTCCGGCCATCGCGGCGGGGGTCGACCGCGTCGTGCCGGTGGCGAAGGTGCTGGGGGTCGCCGCTATCGCGATCCGGCGCTCTCATCACTTCGGGGTGGCCGGTCATCCGGTGGAGTCGCTGGCCCGGTCCGGCCTGCTGGCGATGGCGTTCAGCAACGCGCCCTCCGCCATGGCGCCCTGGGGAGGAAAGGTGCCGCTGTTCGGCACCAACCCGATCGCCTTCGCGTCCCCGCGAGCCTCGGCCGAACCGCTGGTGATCGATCTGTCGCTGTCCAAGGTGGCGCGGGGCAAGGTGATGTTGGCCAAGAAGGCCGGCGACACGATACCTGCCGGCTGGGCCATCGATAGCGAAGGGCGCGACACCACCGATCCCGATGCGGCCCTCGCCGGCAGCATGGTGCCCATGGGCGATGCCAAGGGCGCTTCGCTGGCGCTGATGATCGAGCTGCTCACGGCCGGGCTCACGGGTGGCCACTTCGGCTTCGAGGCGACGTCGTTCTTCGACGCGGAGGGAGAGCCGCCCAATGTGGCGCATCTGCTGCTGGCGATCGACCCCGCTCGCTTCGGCGCCGGCTATCTGCCCCGGGCGGAGCGGCTGTTCTCGGCGATGCTCTCGCAAGAGGGCGTGCGGCTCCCGGGGCAGCGACGCTACGACTTGAGACGCCAGGGCGAGCTGGAGGGCATCCTGCTGCCGGAAACGCTGGTCGACTCGCTGCAGCGCTACGCCACGGCCCCGCCCTGATCAGGGCCTGGGCGGCGGCGGGGCTCTCCTCGAGGTGAGAACGTCTGCGCCACGTGTGCCTCACTCGTCGATCAGGCCGCCTTCCTCGTGAAACGGATAGGGCCCGGCATGATCGCCGATCACGCCGTGGTGGGTGATCAGTTCATTGGCGTGCCAGAGATGGAGCTGGTACCCCGGCGGTTCCATGACGAAGGCGGAGGGGCCGTCCTCGCGCAGGTCGAGGGCGACCTGGTGGGCGGTGCTGGGGCAGCAACTGGCGATGGTGCCGGCGAAGCGCTGGAAGATCGTGCGATGCACGTGGCCGCAGAGAATGCGCTCCACGTTGGGGTAGTCGCGCACGATCGCGGCCATCCCGCTGGCGCCGGCCAGGCCGATGGCGTCCATGTGCGCGATGCCGGTGGCGAATGGCGGGTGGTGCATGAAGATCAGGGTTGGGCGTTCGGGCTGCTCGGCCAGCCGCGTGGCGAGCCAGTCGAGTCGCTCGGCGCAGAGTTCGCCGCGGCTCTCGCCCGGCACCAGGGTATCCAGCGCCAGCATCCTCAGCGGGAAGCGTTCGATGGCGTACTGGATGAACGGGCCGTCGCCGAGATAGTCGTGGGCGGGAAAGGCGTCGCGCAGCGCCTGGCGATCGTCGTGGTTGCCGGGGATCAGATACCAGGGGATCTCCAGCGGCGCGAGGAGTTCGGCCAGCGTGGCGTACTCTTCCGGCCGGCCGAAATCGGTGGCATCGCCGGTGATCAGGACCACGTCGGGCCGGGGAGCGAGCGCGTTGAGTGCCGCCACCGCCGGGGGGAGATAGCGGTCGGTTTCGACCACGCGGTAGGCCTTCTGGCCGGGCCGGCGAATATGCAGGTCGGTGAGTTGTGCGATCAGCATGCAGGGTTCCTGGTTGTCCGGGTTCAGGCCACGCGGGCCTGCTCGATGATGACGGAGACGGCATCGTCCGGCTGCCAGACGGCGTCGGGGGCGGCCAGGGCGGTGAAGCGCTGACCGTCGGCCAGCGCCAGTTCGAAGCGGATATGACTGCCGAGGAAGAAGCGCGCCTGGATTCGGGCGGGCAGCCCCTGGCCCGGGGCCGCGAGCTCGACCTCGTGCGGTCGGAAGGTCAGCGATTCGACGCCGTGGCGGGATGTCACCTCGCCGCCCTCCAGCCGACACAGGGTGCCGAGAAAGTCGGCCACGAACGGGGAGGCGGGGGCGCGGTAGAGCGTCTCCGGCGCGCCGAGCTGCTCCAGTCGCCCGGCGGACATCACCGCCACCCGGTCGCCCAGCATCATCGCCTCCTCCTGATCGTGGGTGACGATGACGCAGGTGATGCCGAGGGTCTTGAGCAGCTTGGCGAGATCCACCCGCAGCTGCTGGCGCAGGCGGGCATCGAGCGCGGTCAACGGTTCGTCGAGCAGCAGCACGCGGGGCTCGATGGCGATCGCCCGAGCCAGTGCCACGCGCTGACGCTGCCCCCCGGAGAGCTGATCGATGCGCCGCTCCGCCAGCGCTTCCAGCTCGACCAGTTCGAGCATCTCCGCCACGCGTCGGCGCCGGCTGGCGGCGTCCACGCCACGAATCTTCAGACCGTAGCCGACGTTCTGCGCCACATTCATGTTGGGGAACAGCGCGTAGCCCTGGAACACCACGCCGACGCCTCGCGCTTCCGGCGCCACCTGGGTGACGTCGTCGTCGCCGAAGTGAATCCGGCCACCCACGTCGGCGCGCTCCAGTCCGCAGATCATGCGCAGCAGGGTGGTCTTGCCGCACCCCGAGGGGCCCAGCAGCGCCAGCGTCTCGCCGGCGTGGATCGACAGGTCCAGCGGCGCCAGGGCGCGGGTGCCGTCGGGCCAGGTCTTGGCGCAGTTGTCGAGCCTGATGGTCAACGGTTGTGTCATGTCGATGAGTCGCTCATGTGCGTGATGGGGTCATGTCGATGCGCCAAGGCCGAGGCTGCCGTGGCGCGTCGAGCGGGCAGCGATCCACTGCAGCCCGACCATCAGCGGCAGCAGCATCAGCAGGAAGACGAGGGTGTAGGCGGAGGCCACCTCGAGACGCATCGAGGCGTAGCTGTCGGCCAGCCCCACCGGCAGCGTCTTGGTCAGCGGCGTATGCAGTAGCCAGGTCAGGTTGAACTCGCCGATGGAGAGCGTCACCACGGTCAGCGCGCCGGTGACGATGCCGCTTCTGGCGGCGGGCACGATGATGTCGAAGAAGCGCCGACGGCGACTGGCGCCGAGGGTCGCGGCAGCTTCGTCCAGCACCACCAGGTCGGCCCCCTGCATGCCGGCGCGCACGGCGCGCACCATGAACGGCAGCGTGAACAGCACATGGCCGATGACGATGAATAGAACGCTACTGCGCAGCCAGCCGACGCTACCCCAGGAGACGATCAGCGCCAGGGCGGTGGCGAGCCCCGGCACGGCGACGGGTAGCGTCAGCAGCTCCTCCAGCAGGCGGGAAAGCCGACCGGGGAACAGCGTCAGCACCCAGGCGGCGGGCACGCCAATGGTGGTGGTGATCGCGAGCGTGGCCAGTGCCACGCCGTAGGAGCGCCAGATCGTGTCGGCGTAGAGATCCCAGACCTGGGCGATCCAGTCCAGGGTCAGTCCGCTGGAAAGGCCGACGAAATAGTTCCTGGTCACGCCGGCGGTGATCGACAGCAGCACCGGGCCGATCAGGAAGGCGGCGACGGCGAGCGTGGCGGCCAGGCCGAGCCGGGTGTCGCAGCGGGAATGCCTCATGCGGGAACTCCTGCGGTCATCTCAATTTCCCCTTGCCGTGCGGGCGGCCAGGCTGTTGGCGAGGTAGAGCACCGCCCAGGTGGCCAGTCCCAGCACCACCGAGAGCGCTGCGGCGACCGGTAGGTTGGCGTAGTTGGTGAACTCGTCGTAGATGGTGATCGGCAGCACGTCGATCCTGGTGCCGAGGGTGAACACGGTGCCGAAGGCGCCCATGGCGGTGGCGAAGCACATCGCCCCGGCCGCGGTCAGCGCGCCGGTCAGTGCCGGCAGCTCGATATCGACGAACCGTCGCCAGGGGCTAGCACCCAGCGTCTGCGCCGCTTCCAGCCAGTGTTTGTCGATCCCCTCCACTGCCGCCATCAGCACGCCGATGGTGCGCGGCAGCAGAAAGTAGAGATAGCCGATGAAAAGCCCTGCCATGCCGTAGGCCAGTACCACCGGTTCACCGGACAGCGCCTTCGAGAGCGTGTTGAGCACGCCCTGGCGGCCGGTGGCGAGAATCACCAGGAAACCCACCACCACGCCGGGAAAGGCGAGCGGGAAGAGCAGCAGTGACATCAGCACCCGCCGCCCGGGAAAGTCGGGGTGGCGGGCCAGGAAACGACTGACGGGCAGGGCGATGACGAGGGTGGCCAGCGTTGCCCCCAGCGACAGCGCCACGGTGTTGATCAGACTCTGCCAGTAGCGGGGCTGGGTCACCACCAGCCAGTAGGCGGAAGCGTCCATGCCCTGTGACGTGGCGGCGCCGATCCCGGCCAGCTTGACCATCGGCAGCAGCCAGAAGGCGAGGAACAGCACCACGGCGGGGGCGGCGATCACCAACCAGGCTCGACGTCGGCCCATGTCGTCAATCCACCTCGTTGGCATAGCGCTGGGAGAAGGCGCGCTGCGCCGCCGCCATCCTGGCGTAGTCCACGGTTCCGGCGCGGGCGTAGTCGCTGTCCGGCAGGAACTTCGCCTGCGCTTCCGGCGACGCCGCGCCGGGGCGGACCGGGCGCAGATAAGCGTTGGCCCAGATCGCCTGGCCCTTGTCGGAGAGCACGTAGTCGAGCACCTTCTTGCCCGCTTCCGGGTGCGGGTCGTTGGCGACCAGACTCATCACGTAGGGCACGGTGACGGTGCCCTCCTGGGGGATCACGAACTGCACGTTGACCTTGTCGTCGTAGCGCGCCCGATAGGCGTTGAAGTCGTAGTCGAGCAGGATCGGAATCTCGCCGGAGAGCACGCGGGCGTAGGCGGTCTGCTTGGGCACGATGGGGTCGTTGGCCTGCAGCTTCCGGAACCACTCGATCGCCGGGGTGAAATCGTCCAGCGAGCCGCCCAGCGCCCCGTTGACCGCAACCGCGCCGACATAGCCCACGAACGCCGACGACGGATCGAGATAGCCGACCATGCCGCGATACTCGGGCTTGAGCAGGTCGTTCCAGGAGTGCGGTACCGGCGCGCCGTTGAGCGCATCGACGTTGACCATGAAGCCCAGCGTCCCGGAGTGGATGGCGAACCACTTGCCGTCGGGATCTTTCAGGCCGTCGGGTATCTCGTCCCAGTGGGCCGGCTTGTAGCCCTGCACCAGCCCCTGCTCGGCGGCCTGGATGCCGAAGGTCACGCCGTAATAGACGACATCGGCGACCGGGTTGTCCTTCTCGGCGGTGATCGAGGCCAGCGACTGACCGGAGTTCTTGTTGTCCTGCGGCACGTGGATGCCGGTATCCGCCTCGATGGCCTTCAACTGGGTGCCCCAGTCGGCCCACTCCGGCGGGCAGTTGTAGCAGATGGCGTTGTCGGCGGCCTGGGCCGATAGCGAACCGAGAGCCGCGACGGTGAATCCCAATGCCGTGACGGCGATACGAAGCGTCTGTTTCAACATGATGAACCGATCCTCTGGTTTGGCGATGCAGTGAGTGGGCGATGCGAGCTGAGTGACGATGCGGCGTCAATGACCATGCATTGGTGCTAATCGACCGGCAGGCGGGCGACGGTGCCGCCCCCGCACAGGCGATGGGGCAGGCGCACGGAGCGACTGCTTTCGCCGCCGAGCGCATTGAGCAGTTCATGGCAGGCCTGGCTGCCGATCTCGGTGCTGGGCTGGTGGACGCTGGCCAGCGACGGCACCATCAGCGCGCCGAAGGCCATGCCGTCGAAGCCGCAGACGGAGAGGTCGTCCGGCACGCGCAGACCCAGCGTCGCCAGTTCCGCGATCACCGAGGCGGCCAGCAGATCATTGGAGCAGAACAGCGCGGTGGGCGGCCTGGGCGAGGAGAGCAGGCTCCTCAGACGAGCTCGGTCCGCCGCGGTGTGCCGGGGCATCGAGACATGGGTCGGTACGGGCAGGCCCAGGCGGGCGGCGCGCTCCAGGACGCCGTCGAGACGCTTCGATGCCCGGTCGGAGGCGTCCAGCGGCCCACTGACCATGGCGAGCCGACGGTGACCGCTGGCGACCAGATGCTCGACCATGTCGCCGGCGGCGGCGCGATTGTCGACGCTGACGAACGGATGCCGATCGCTCTCGTTGTAGGCGAGCACGAATGGCAAGCCGCTGGCGGTGAGCTCGGCCAGCGTGGCGCTGCATGCCGGGTCGGCCACGGTCAGGATCATGCCTTCGACGCGGTGGTCGAGCAGGCTGCGCGCGGCCGCCCGCTCGCGTCGACTGTCGTACCCCGTGGTCGCCAGCATCACGCTGTAGCCCGCCTTCAATGCGCGCTCCTCGGCACCTTCGAAGCAGGCGGCAAAAACCGGGTTGGACATTGTCGGCAGCAGTAGCCCCAGCGTCCGGGTGCTGCCCGATCGCAGGCTGCTGCCCACCTTGCTGGGCCGAAAACCGAGCTGCCTGGCGGTAGCGAGTATCCGCTCGCGAGTGGCGTCGCTGAGCAGCTCCGGCCGGTTGAAGGCACGCGACACCGTGGCTGGGGAAACCCCGACCCGCTCGGCGATCTGGACCAGTGAGGGACGTGATGACGGCATGAGAGCGACTTCGCCTGCAACGATGAAAACGTTTGCAGTCTGGCGCTGATGCATGACGCTGCCATGACGCCGGGATGTCAATTGGATGACGTCGGACAGCTCGACGAGTTCGATATCAACCGTCTGTTTTTGAAGGTTAATTAACGATGGCCTTCAAACTGCTCCGGACCCGCTCGAGAGATTTCATGATCGAGCGCTCGAGTGATCCCAAAACAATCAGACACTACCTGTTTCTCGATTACACAGGACGACAACCAAAAGACAATACTCGTTGGCTGGCGGGATGATGTGGATAGGTAACATGAAAGTAGGGAAGTCGACATAAAAACTGCATGTCTTTGGACTGACTTTCATGACGTGTGCCTCTATGGCAGAGATGCCATCCGTGAGCTGATTTACAAAAAGGTGCCTGTTGGTGTGTAGGTTTTTTTGAAAAACCGTTATCAAAACAGCCGTGCCGATGACAGCGCTTATGATTCAGACAATGATTATCAGGAGTGAATCAAATGCCTATCGAATCAAGAGACAGCGAGCGTCGCTCGGATCCCTGGAGTGAAGCTCCTTCCGGCGGATTCGAACAACTGTTGACAGGAAGTTCTCGGCACGTAAAAGACCCTGTCCCCATCAACGGCCCTATTGGTCTGACTCTACCAACTCCCGAGCGAAGCGAGAAAGGCCAGGAGATGCTCGATAAGCTGGAAGGCGATGAATACGCCCCTTACATGGATGGCAAACCGTCACTAGTGACCATAGACGCGCCTATCTCGCAAGATGACATTGAATACGTCAGCGACGAGTATGTTGGCGGCGGCGGTGTCGTCCTCTCCTACTGGTTCGACATGCTCGAGGTCAGAACCAAGAGTGGTGACAAATTTCTGGTGCAGAAAGACATCACTCCCGAGCTCTACGAGCAGGTCGAATCGAAAATGGAGGGTGGCGATGCGGAAAGCCTCGATGACGAGTATGCATGGTCTAGCGCTGATGTCCCAAAGGATGACAAGAGTTGGCTCGACCGGAAAAAGAACCAGGGCTTCGAAGTCATTACCCCTGATTCCGAGGTTACCCTTCCTACCGGCCTGAATGACTTCGAGTACTCCGAATTCGGGGGTGGCAGTGATGACTTCCACTCCGGCGTTCAGATTACAGTCGATGATATCGATGCGTTTAGCACCGAGGGTGGAACCCTTATCTATAAAGACAGTGATGGCAAGCGCTACGCCGTTTCTGAGGAGTATACGCCTGAGGTCTATCAACAAATCAAGAATCTCAAAGATACCTGGGATGGAATCGAAGAAAAAGTCGACAGCGACGAGTATGAATTGCTCAACGGTAGCGATGACATTCCCGTGTTAAGTGGAGACGACGAAGTCGAGAACGTTACCGACGAGAAGGGTAAACTCGTCGAAGGCGTCAAGCTCATCCATAAAGACGGTGAAACGCTGGTAGTGCTCGAATCTAGAACTCCACAGCACTATGAAACCATCACGGACTATGCAGCAGACAAGCATCGCGGTGAAGCCGATGACCCCTTCCGGGACCGGGACCTGCCACTCGCGAGCGAAACGGACCTGATGGGGGCGGAAACTACGGTTGAAGAGGATGGAGAGTCCCTTTCCGTGGGTGATCTCTTCATGCAGAACCTGAAAGACAAAAGAGACGATACCGACGATAAAGAACTCAAGGATAAACTGGATAAGTACATCCGACTCATGGAGTTGAAGTCGGATCTAAAAAACGGTATTGAAATTCTTCCTTATCAGGTCGTGGACATTGCCGGTGGTGATAGATCGGACTACGCCGAAAGCACGCAAATGATGTCGGAGAGTGACGTTCGGGGCCTCGTTGATGAACAGGCTTTGAGCGAGGAGCTGGAAGGACTTCTCAGTGATGAGGATTTTGCTGAGCTCTCAGAAGAAATGATGTCGGACGCCACCGACAAGTTGAAGGATAAAGATGCACTCGTAGATAAAATCTACTCTTCGATGACCGGTGAGGAAGGGGATGAGTATCTTCTGGCAATAAAGGATCTGGACGATGATGGTTTGAAGCAGCAGGCCCAGAACCGAATGCATAACGATCTCAGTGTGTTGGCAACACTGGATCCGGAGAAAGCGGAAGAGGCTCAGAACCAGATTACCGCCAAGAGCCTGACGATGGACGTTGGCGGCGCCATGGACGAGATTGACGACGAATATGGTAGCGGGGATATTAGCGCGGAGAGTGAGGAGCGTGCAGAGCAGGTTGCCAGTGATCTCGTCAAACCGATGCTTACTGGCATTATCTACTCCAACTTTGGCCTCCAGGCGAGTACGCGCGTCTGGCAGGCGATCGATTCCCTGAAGGCTGGTGATGACGGAAAGCCGGCTGGCTTCGATAAGTTGACCGATAAGGAAAAGGAGCAGTTCAATAAAATAAAGATCGTCAAAGACGTTCTGACGGATGCTTTGAAGGAGGAAGCGCTGAAAGGGACGAAGGCCGGTAAGCTGGACTTCGGTGATATCAGCGATCGTGTCGATAATGCCGTAAGAGACGCAGGGCTTAAAGATTCAGGTAGGGTCACTAAAGAGCTAAAGTCGGGGTTTAAAACCTTCATTGATCGAGAAGCGACTTTTGCCATTGGCGGGCTGGTGGCGCTGGCAAATGCCATTTATCGACGTTCCGGAGACGATTTCGGTGATTCTCCCGAAGAGCGTATGGCTGTTGCGCGCGGAATACTCGTTTTCATTGGCTGTACACCGGGTACTCTGAATACGCTTGATTAT
The DNA here is from genome assembly GCF_937921195.1 of uncultured Salinicola sp. Lineage (NCBI taxonomy): Bacteria > Pseudomonadati > Pseudomonadota > Gammaproteobacteria > Oceanospirillales > Halomonadaceae > Salinicola > uncultured Salinicola sp. Next base: position 9,555 of record NZ_CALFQK010000027.1, on the reverse strand, counting down.
ATGGGTAATGGTTTCAAGTCGCTCTTCGGTCAAAAGGGTATGATTGAAGCGCTTGGCCTGGACAAGGAGCTATACGATACTTACAAGAAAAATACCGGTACGAAAGAAGAGTTCGTTCCTGACGAACGAGTGGAAGCTCGCCAGAAGATCGATAAGGGTTGGTCTGAGCTCTCGGCACTGATGGAGATAAAAGAAGACCTAAGTGATGAACAGAAAGAAAAGGTTCAGGATGCCGTCGATAAGATACAAGATGGTATTTCAGAAGAGAGAGCGCTGATTGAAAACGATCCTGATCTGACCGATGAGCAGAAGCAACAACAGCTCGATCGGAGGGATGACATTGACAAGCGTATGGACGAGGTTTCCGAAGACGTATCGAACGGAAAAGACACGGAGGCTCAAAAGGCGTTTACAGAAGCCGACGAGAGGAGGCAGCTTCACCTAAAGGCAATCGAACTCCATGATGATAGTTTGGTGAAGCAAGCGAAAGTCGAACAGATCCTTTCCGCAGCGGAGTTAAGAGGTGGGTTTAGCGAGTCTGAGAAGAGCCAGATGGACAGCCTTCTCAAAGATTTGAAGAAAGATAACTCCGAGCTTAGAGATCTCTACGAGAACGATTCAAATCTCAGCGATGCCGACCGGAAGTTCTTTCTTGATGGGATGGATGAAAAGTCAAAGCTTACCAATGAGCTTATCGACGATATCAACGCTGCCGATATTTCCTTCAAGAACAGTCAAGAGCTCTTTGACGATCTGCAAAATCAGACCACAAGCGACATCCGGGATCTTGACCCGCTGAGTGATACGGCTTCAAGAAGTAGCGGCGGTGGTGACCATGTCTACGATGGTTTCAACCAGGCGCTTGATAACGCCGGTGCCGCGGGGCGCGGTGACCAATTCGCCATGAGCGGGGCGCTGCCTCCGGGCACGCAAATACCGGAGGTCGAGAACATTGAAGGTATCAATGACGACGTCAGACGCACGTCGACACCGACCGATACCGACAAGGTCAATCTCTTTGGGCCGGCGCTCAAGGGAATCGGCTATATGACCAATTTCGGCGGTGGCATACTCGATGTCGCCGTGGCGGGTATGGGTCTGGATGCGGCGCTGAAAAATGGCGATGCGATGGATAAGGCCAATGCTTCTCTCGGCATCGTATCGGGAGCCGGATTCACGGCGGCCGGTGCCGCAGAGATCGCTGGGTCGACTATCAGTCCCGGGGCGCGTTTTGCCCCCTTGCGGGCACTGGGTGCGGTCTCTCGACTGGGCGTCGTGCCTGGGCTGAACGTGGTTGGCGTAGCAGTGGGAGCTGTTAGCCTCATTCTTGGCCTGGTTATCAGCCAGCAGAAAAATCGAGAAAAAGAGAAGGAGGTTCTCGGCGATTTTGAGGATCTCGATAGCTATGGCGTGATGGAGGATGACTGGGGAGAGAAACTCAATTTTCTGATTCACTCCGCCGCTGCATTTGAAGGTGAAGAAGGCGCGGGAGATGCACCGGAAAATATCTACTACGACGACGGATTTTATCAGGACAACAAGGAGATCATCGATTACATCGCTGACCATTGGGACAGAGATACCCCCGGCGACTACAAGATCGACGATGGGGAATCCGATGATGATAACGGTGATAGTGGTAGCGGTGGGCTTGGTGGACGGCTAGGGCTGTCTGACGACCCGGGATCCGGCATGCCAGAGTATAGTTGGACCTGGTCCGGCGCCGACGACCTGGTGAGCAAGAAAGATCTCGAGCGAGTCGTGAACAAGGAAATCGGCACCGAGATGGATCAGAAGGCCGCGCAATTCCTACTGGACAACGAGGAGTTTTTTGATCTGCTGGATACGTTTCATAATGGAGGAGATGCGGACAACAAAGCCAGTACCGCAGATATCGACTCTTGGCTTCAGTTTGTCGGCGAGCGTCCCGAAACCGACGATAATCCTATCTTTGAACGAAAAGAGCCGAGCCCGCTTTATGAGGAGTTCTTCTCCAAGGATGTGCCCGTGTGGGATGCCCAGCCGGAGCTCTACGAAGCCTTTACCGAAGAGGTCGCGGAAAATGGCAATATTCCAGAGAAATTTTTTGAAAATCACCTCGATGAAGTGGACTTGCAGGTTCACGGTGAAGAGTTCTTCGAAGATAACAAGGAAAAGATCAGTACTATTGCCGAGAATTGGAACGACTGGAATGGTGGGGACGATATTGTAAGCAAGAAAAATCTTGAGAAGATCAGAGACGATAGCGATCGATCTGATGCTGAAAGAGACGCGGCCAAGTTCCTTCTCGAGCATGAGGAGTTCTTCGATCTGCTCGACACATTCCACAAGCAGGACGATTCAGATAATAAAATCAGCAATGCCGATCTCGATAGCTGGTTCCAGATTATCGGGGAGCGCCCGATCACGGAAGATAATCCGGTGTTCGAGATCGAGGGTGATCCTCTAGACAGCTTGCTGACGGATCATAAGGGGCCGTAACAACGTTCAACCTGCTGCCGCCCAGGCTCCCTCGATCTAGAGATAAAATCTGTCGATATTGCCGTATCAGGAGATTCGTCGATGTCGTCGTCTCGGTATCGTGCACTAACAGCGCACGATATCGGGATGTCCTTATCATGAGTTCGTGGCGCGATTCATGAAGCGTTCGCTGACTTTATTGAATGGAAATTTAGATTCTTAAATACTTCTCCGGTAGCTTCTCGGCGAGAAAATCCATGAACAGCCGCGCACGTTGCGAGAGCGCAGTCTGGCGATAGTATACGACGTTGATGCGCTGGGTCCGGAACCGGGTTTGCTCGGGCAGCACGTCGACGAGAGCGCCGCTTCGGCGTGGGGCGAGGGTCATGTAGTCGGCGAGACAGGCGATACCTTCGCCGGCGAGGACGAGCTCCAGCAGCGTGGGGCCGCTGGACGCCGATAGCGAGGGTTTCACGTGAAACGGCTCGCCGCGGGCGTCGAGCAGCGGCCAGTCGTTGAGATGGTCGAGCTGGCTAAAGCCGAGCAGGCTGTGGTGCGCGAGATCGCCGACGCCGCGCGGCGCACCGTGACGCTTGAGATAATCCGGGCTGGCCAGAAGACGCAGTGGACTGTGGCCCAGCGGCCTGGCATGCAGTGAGGAGTCCTCGAGCTCGCCAATACGGATGGCGAGATCGACGCGCTGTTCCAGCAGGTCGATGAAGCGATCGTGGGTGTCGAGTTCCAGGGTGATGCCCGGAAATCGGTCGCGGAATTCGCCGACGATCGGCACGATCACGAACTGCATGAAGCTCGGCGCTGCATTGATGCGCAAGCGGCCGCGGGGACGGTCATGGCGGTTGGCGATCGCCTCCTCGGCGTTGTCGACGGCAGCAAGAATCGAACGGGCGTGCCCCAGGAACGTCTGTCCCTCCTCGGTCAGCTCCAGGCGTCGCGTCGTTCGTCTCAGTAGCGTCGTCTCGAGTTTCCGCTCCAGCCGGTTGAGCGCGCGGCTGACGCCAGAGACGGTCAAGCCGAGCCGTTCGGCGGCGGCGGTGATGGAGCCGCTGTCAACCACGGCGACAAAGGCTTGCTGCTCTTCCAGGGTGCTTTTCATCGTGTTGCCGCGTTACGAGATTTTGTTGATTTTAAATCAAAAGTGACTTGCCGGCCGGGTGGTTTATCCGAGGCAGTTTCTCGTCACAATGGCTTCCATTCCGCTGTGCTCGGTCATTGCCGAGTGCCGCCTAATCAGTATTGATGGAGAACCATTCGAGATGAAGATTCTGTTGATCAACGGTGGCAAGCCGTTCGCCCATTCCGGCGGTGAGCTCAACAATACCTTCCATGCCGTCGCCGTCGCGCAACTGGCGGAGCTGGGGCACGAGCTCCGCGAGACGGTGATCGAGCAAGGCTACGATATCGACGCCGAGGTGCAGAACTATCTGTGGGCGGATGTCATCGTCTACCAGATGCCGGGTTGGTGGATGGGCACGCCCTGGAGCGTGAAGCGCTACATCGATGAGGTCTTCACCGCCGGCCACGGCTCGCTCTATGCCAATGACGGCCGTTCGCGGCAGGACCCCTCCAAGCAGTACGGCAGCGGCGGCCTGCTTCAGGGCCGGTGCTACATGTTGTCGTTGACCTGGAACGCGCCGCGGGAAGCCTTCGACGAGCCGGGCAACTTCTTCGACGGCAAGGGCGTGGACGGTGTCTATTTCGCATTCCACAAGTCACAGGCCTTCGTCGGACTGGAAGGGTTGCCGACGTTCATCGCCAACGACGTGATGAAGATGCCGGACGTCGAGCGCCATACCGCTGAATATCGCCGTCATCTGCGGGAGCTTTTCACCGACGTTGCAATGTCGAACCGTGGCGTCCACCCGACCGTCACCGCCTGAAGCGCGTCGCCACGGCTAGGCGGTTGGGATGAAATTCACGTTGCCAACGGAAGCGTGCTCGGGGTCGTCAGGACGAGTCTCGCCGACGCCCAGCCGGTAGACAATGGGCGCGAGCACACCGAAGGCGGCCAGGAACAGGAAGTCACCGGCGTATCCGCTGGCTTCCACCACATAGCCCGCGACCAGGTTCGAACTCGCGGCCCCCATGGCGAACAGGGTGCCGAGTACGCCTACCGTGACGTTGTAACGCCCCGTTCCGTGGGTGAGATCGGCGGCCACGATCAGCCACAGTACGCCGAAGATACCGGCGCCGATGCCATCCAGCGCCTGCACCATCAAAAGCCATAGCGGGTCGTTGCTGACGGCATAGAGCGCGCCACGCAGTGGCAGTGCCAGTAACCCGATCATGAAAACCGGCAGGCGGCCCCAGCTTATTGCCCGTCGGCCGGCCCACCACGCGACGGGAATCATCACCAGCTGCGCGATCACGATGCAGGCAGACATGTACAGCGAGGCGGCATCGCGATCGCCGATGGTCAGATACTGACCGACCAGCGGCAGCATCGCGGCGTTGGCGAAATGAAAGAGCACCAAGGTCAGGCCCAGCATCACTATGCGGCGATGCCTCAGCACATCGATGATGCTGCCGCCGGTCAACGGTTTATCCTCGATTTTGCCGCGGGCGGCGTCGTGGTCGATGTCTGCCTCCCGGATCACGAGTACACTGATCAGACTGCCGAGCGCGAAGATCACCAGCGCATAGAACAGCCACTCGATACTCAGGAAGTGAGCCAGCGCGCCCGCCAGCAATGCCGACACCACGTTGCCGGCATGATTGAACACTTCGTTGCGTCCCTGGCGGTGCGGGAAGCGTCGATTGCCGACCATTCCCAGTGTCATTGCCGCCACCGCGGGCAGCAGGAAAGCCGCACTCACCCCCATCAGCGCCTGAAACATCACGATGGCCGGCAAATTGACGAACGCCGGCTGGGTCATCAGCACGCTGCAGATGGCGACGACGAGTGTCGCCACGGCCACCAGCGCCCGCTTGAAGCGCGTGATATCCAGCAACATGCCCGCCGGACTCTGCGCGAGCATCGTCGCGAAAGTCATCGCGGACATCGCCACGCCGATCTGTCCGGCGCTCCACTCGTGGCGAGTCAACAGATAGATGCCGAGAAACGGCCCCACACCATCGCGAACGTCGGCCAGGAAGAAGTTCAGACTATCCAGCCCGATTCGGCTACGCGCCGTGGGTTGGTACGCGGTTGTCTTTGCCATGATTTTCAATCTCGAGAGGCCGTCGGCCAGCTTAACGGATATCGCTCATCTCCCAGAATATTGCCTGCATCATGAACCCGGGCAAGCTGGTGTGACCTCGGCGCCGACCGCCAGCCGGCCTCAGGCGTTGGCGGAGCGGGGCTCGGGCTCCAGTACCTGGGTGTGCAGCGTCCTGCCATCGCTGTCTTTCAGCCGGACGGTCAGCGTCTCGCTCTCGGCGTCCAGATCGGCCTGGCCGAAGAACTGGTAGCCCGCCGAAGGCGGCAGGTTGGACTGGCCCTCCGGCGGGGCCTTGAAGAAGGTCACCTCCGGGCCGAAGGTGGCATCCATCTCGCTGGGGCCGAAGGTGCCGGCGTGGAGCGGTCCGCTGACGAACTCCCAGAACGGCTTGAACGCCTTGAAACTGGCGCGCTCCGGGGCGTAGTGGTGCGCGGCGGTGTAGTGAACGTCGGCGGTGAACCAGACCACGTTACGGATATCGTCGTCACGAATGGCCTGCAACAGCCGGGCGAGCTCCAGTTCCCGCCCGAGCGGCTGGCCGGGGTCATTGTTGGCGATCGCTTCGAACCGATCGCCGTCCGGTACCACCAGGCCGATGGGCATGTCGGCGGCGATGATCTTCCAGGTCGCGGTGGAGTCGTTCAGCGCTTGGCGCAGCCAGCGGAACTGGTTTTCGCCCAGGAACGCGGTGGCCGAGGACTCCTCGCCTTGCAGGTTGGCGCTGTTGGGGCCGCGATAGCTGCGCATGTCCAGCATGAAGACCTCCATCCCCGGCCCGTAGGAGAAACGGCGATAGATCCGCTGCGGGGCGGAAGTGGACATCCGGATCGGCATGTACTCGAGAAACGCCTGACGACCGCGGGCGGCGAGCAGCGCCACGTTCTTCTCCGTATAGAGATCGTTGTCGAGAATCTCCTGCGGATACCAGTTGTTGGTCGTTTCGTGATCGTCCCACTGGGCCAGCATCGGCACTTCGGCGGCGAAGCGGCGGAAGTTGGCGTCGAGGTGGTTGTAGGCGTGCTGGCCGCGATATTCGTCCAGCGTCTCGGCGACCTTCTGCTTGGCCGGCGTGACGATGTTGCGCCACACGCCGCCATCGGGGAGCTCGGTCTGCGCTTCCAGCGGCCCGTCGGCGTAGACCGTATCGCCGGAGTGGATGAAGAAATCCGGCCGAACCTGGCGCATCGTCTCCCAGGTGCGCATGCCACCGCGGGATTCATCGATGCCCCAGCCCTGGCCGACCACGTCACCGGACCAGACGAAGCGAATGTCTCTCGGTTGGGAGGGCGGCAGTTGCAGCCGTCCGACCACCGGCTCGCTCGCCGCGCGTGAATCGCCCAGTGCGGCGAATCGCACCCGGTAGTGAACGGTGTTCATGCCCTGCAGGCCGGTCGCGTCGATCTTGCCGGTCAGGTCGGTGCCGGGTAGCACATCGATCCAGGGCAACTGGCGCGCACCGCGGAACTCGGGGTTGTCGGCGACCTCGACCAGCATCCGCGACGGCATGCTCGCTCTTCCCCACAGCATGGCGCGGTCCGGCAGCACGTCGCCGCTCATCACGCCGCCTTCCACCGTCGGGCGTCGCCCCTCGGCCAGCACGATCGCCGGTGCGCCGAGGAGCCCGATTCCCGCCATACCGAGCCCGACGTGGCCGCTGGCGGCCAGGAAGTCGCGTCGCGTGAAGGGCTTTCGCTGTGTCGGCATGTCTCGTCTCCTCGAAGAGTGGTCGTCGATGAGCGGCAGGCTAGCGCCGCCCCGTGACGCTTGCATGAAGCGGAGACAGAGATATGTGAAGAGACGTAATCGTTTGACGATGGTGAAGATTGGCGTCGTGGCGCTATGCTGCAGAGAGCGGCGACGGAGCGCGGGAGCGCAAGGGGGGCTAGATCATCAAGCGCATCGGCAGTACCGATATTCAGCCACGCCACCGTGCAGTCTGTCACTGCGGTGCGGTGGTGCTCGAACTCGAACTACCCGATGGCGTGGTCGATCCGCGTCGCTGCAACTGCTCGATGTGTCGACGCCGCGGCGCGATCGTGGCGAGCGTGCCGCTGGCGGGACTGCGCATCGTCAGCGGAGGGGAAACCCTGCGCCGCTATCAGTTCAACACCATGACCGCACGGCACTATTTCTGCGGCAACTGCGGTATCTACACTCACCATCAGCGGCGTTCCAATCCGGACCAGTACGGCTACAACATCGCCTGTCTGGAAGGGGTCGATCCCTTCGACCTGCCCGGGCCGATTCCGGTCGGTGATGGCGTGAATCACCCGGCCGACCGGTGACGGCGGGGGCAGCGTCGATCAGCGCGCCTGGGCTGCCCGCCAGGCGTGCAGCTTGTGATAGCTCTCGAGCAGGCGCTGGTGGCGCTCGATGCCTTCGAGCTCCAGGCTGGTGGGCGTCAGTCCGGGGAAGCGCACCGAGCCCTCCACCGCGCCGATGGCGTCCGCCATCTTCGCCTCGCCGAACATGCGGGTCAGGTTGTGACGGTAGTCGTCGAGGTCGAGATCGTCGTCCAGGGCGATCTCGAGCACCGCCGACAGCGCCTGATAGAAGAGCCCGCGGTCGACGGTGTTGTCGTTGAACTGCAAAAACATCTGCGCGCCGTCCAGCGCGTCCTCGAGTCGGCCCAGCGCCAGCTGGATCAGCAGCTTCAATTCGGCGATGGTCAGCTCCGACCACACGGTGTTGTCGTCGAACTCGATCCCGATCAGGGTGACGATCTTCATCTGCTCGTCGAGCTCGCTCTCCTCCAGGCGGTCGAGCAGGGCGGCCAACTGCGCCTCATCCAAGGCGTGCAGGGCGAGAATATCCTCGCGAAAAGCCAGCGCCATGTTGGTGTTGTCCCACACCAGATCCTCGACCGGATAGACCTCGGAGTAGCCGGGCACCAGGATGCGGCACACCGGTGCGCCGAGATCCTCGAAGGTGGCGACGTAGGCCTCCAGCCCCTCTTCCTCGAGAATGGCGAACAGACTGGCGGCCTCCTCGTCGTTCGTGCCGGAGAAGTCCCACTCGACGAAGTCGACGTCCGCCGTGGCGCTGAAGAAGCGCCACGACACCACGCCGGAAGAGTCGATGAAGTGCTCGACGAAGTTGTTCGGTTCACTCACCGCCTGGGCGTTGAAGGTGGGGGGTGGCAGGTCGTTCATGCCTTCGAAGCTGCGCCCCTGCAGCAGCTCGGTGAGGCTGCGCTCGATGGCGACCGACAGGCTGGGGTGCGCGCCGAAGGAGGCGAACACGCCGCCGGTACGCGGGTTCATCAGGGTGACGCAAGCCACCGGGAAGCGTCCGCCGAGGGAGGCATCCTTGACCAGCACCGGGAAGCCCTGGGCTTCCAGCGCCTGCACGCCTTCGAGAATCGTCGGGTACTTCGCCAGCACCGCCTCGGGCACGTCCGGTAGCGCGATCTCCTGCTCGATGATCTGGCGCTTCACCGCCCGTTCGAAGATCTCGGAGAGACACTGCACCTGCGCTTCGGCGAGGGTGTTGCCCGCGCTCATGCCGTTGCTGAGATAGAGGTTCTCGATCAGGTTCGACGGGAACCACACCGTCTCGCCGTCCGAGTGGCGCTGGAACGGCAGCGAGACGATGCCGCGGTCGGTGCGTCCGGAGTTGGTGTCATACAGATGCGAGCCTCTGAGCTCGCCCTCCGGGTCGAAGATCGCCCGGCAGTGGTCGTCGAGAATCTCGCTGGGCAGCGCGTCGTTCGGCCCCGGCTGGAACCAGCGCTCGTTGGGGTAGTGGACGAACTCGCTGGCGGCGATCTCCGTGCCGAAGAACTGATCGTTGTAGAAGAAGTTGCAGGAGAGGCGCTCGATGAACTCGCCCAGTGCCGAGCAGAGCGCCGCTTCCTTGGTCGCGCCCTTGCCGTTGGTGAAGCACATCGGCGAGGCGGCGTCGCGAATGTGCAGCG
>NZ_CALFQK010000026.1:0-39895 GCF_937921195.1 uncultured Salinicola sp. | reverse complement strand
CCTGCCACACCTCCGATCCGGACATCTTCGCCATCGGCGAATGCGCGCTGTGGAACGGCCAGGTCTTCGGCCTCGTCGCCCCCGGCTACACCATGGCGCGCACGGCAGCCGGCTGCCTGGTCGATAGCGGCGAGCCGTTCAGCGGCGCCGACATGTCGACCAAGCTCAAGCTGCTTGGCGTCGACGTGGGCTCCATCGGCGATGCGCATGCGTCGACCGAAGGCGCCGTGAGCTACCGCTTCATCGACGAAGCCGGCCACGGCTACCGCCGACTGGTGGTCTCCGGCGACGGCAAGCGCGCCCTGGGCGCCGTGCTGGTGGGCGACAACAGCGGCTACGACACGCTGTTGCAGTACGTGCAGAACGGCATCGCGCTGCCCGCCGATCCGGCCAGCCTGATCCTGCCCCAGGGCGAGGGCGCGCCGCTGCTGGGCGCGGATGCCCTGCCGGAAAGTGCCACGATCTGCTCGTGCCACAACGTTTCCAAAGGGGCTGTCTGCCAGGCGGTCGACGCCGGCTGCACCGACCTCGGCACGCTCAAGGCCGAGACCAAGGCCAGCACCGGCTGCGGCGGCTGCACGGCACTGCTCAAGCAGGTCTTCGAGCATGAGCTGGAAAGTCGCGGGGTCGAAGTCGACCGCAGCCTTTGCGAGCACTTCGCCTATACCCGCCAGGAGCTCTACGGCCTCATGCGGGTCGAGGGCATTCAAAGTTTCGAGGCGCTCCATGCCCGTCACGGCAAGGGAAGGCTGGGCTGCGATATCTGCAAGCCGGCCGTCGCCTCGATCCTGGCCTCGTGCTGGAACGCGCCGATCACCAACCCCTCGCTGGTGCCGCTGCAGGACACCAACGATACCTTCATGGCCAATATGCAGAAGAACGGTACCTATTCGGTGGTGCCGCGTATTCCCGGTGGGGAGATCACTCCGGACAAGCTGCTCGCCATCGGCGCGGTGGCCAAGAAGTACGATCTCTACACCAAGATCACCGGCGGCCAGCGTATCGACCTGTTCGGCGCCCAGTTGCACGAACTTCCGGAGATCTGGGGCGAGCTGATCGCCGCCGGCTTCGAGACCGGCCACGCCTACGGCAAATCCACCCGCACCGTGAAATCCTGCGTCGGCAACACCTGGTGTCGCTACGGCGTGCAGGACAGCGTGGCCATGGCACTGAGAATCGAGAATCGCTACAAGGGGCTGCGCTCGCCGCACAAGCTGAAGTTCGCCGTCTCCGGCTGCACCCGGGAGTGCGCCGAAGCCCAGAGCAAGGACATCGGCGTGATCGCCACCGAGCACGGCTGGAATCTCTACGTGTGCGGCAATGGCGGCATGCGCCCACGCCATGGCGAGCTGTTCGCCACCGATCTCGACGATACCGAACTGCTGCGCATCATCGACCGGCTGCTGATGTTCTATATCCGCACCGCCGATCGCCTTCAGCGTACCTCGGTGTGGCGCGAGAACCTCGATGGCGGGCTCGATTATCTCAAGGCGGTCATCCTCGAGGACAGCCTGGGGCTGGGGCATGAACTCGAGGCCCAGATGCAGCACGTGGTGGATCAGTACGAGTGTGAATGGGCCAACGCGCTCAAGGATCCGGACAAGCTCAAGCGTTTCCGGACTTTCGTCAACGACCAGCGCAGCGATCCGGACATCATTGCGGTCAGCGAGCGCGATCAACCGCGCCCGGCTAGAGAAGAAGAAATCGCCGCCCTGGCTACGGAGATTACCTCATGAGCACTGCCATTCTCGAAGCCTCTGAACTCGCCGTGGCGGGAAAAAAGCGTGTCCGCCTCTGCTCGCGGGAGGATCTGGTCGCTGGCTCTGGTGTCGTCGCCTGGCACGAGGGCCATCAGATCGCGATTTTCTATCTACCGGGTCGGCCCGAAGCGGCCGGTGAGTCGTCTAATCGACCCGAAGCCGTCGGTGAGCTGTCTACCCGACCCGAGCCCGTCGGTGAGCTGTCTACCCGACCCGAAGCCGTCGGTGAGCTTTACGCCGTGGACAACCACGATCCGTTTTCCAGCGCCAACGTGATCGGCCGCGGCATTATTGGCGACCTCGCAGGGGAGCTGGTGGTTGCCTCACCGATCTACAAGCACCATTTTCGGCTGAGAGATGGCCAGTGCCTGGAAGATCCCGGTCAGTGTCTGCGCCACTGGTCGGTCGCCTTCGACGGCGACGACGTGATGCTGCGGGAGCCACGAACGATCCGTGCCTGACAGGCTGCCCGACAAAGACTGATAGCCGCGGGCTTGCGACAACGCCGGGCCCTTGAAGCCGGCACAAAAAAAGCCCGCGCAAGAGGGGGGGATGCGCGGGCGAGGCGGGGTGTTACTAGGAGACGCGACTCGAACGACTGCTGCGAAGGAATCCTGCATTCGATGGAAATATGTTAGCACCCTTATATTTCCCTGACAATGCAATATCGCAATCGCTCTCATCGCTCCGTGCTATCGCCGCCGCGCTCGCCCCCATGGCGCTCGGCCAACTCCTGGCGGTGGTCGCGCAGCTCCTGTCGCAACGACTCGATCTCCAACTGAAGTTCGCTCACCTGCTCGATCATATGGCGCATCATCCGCCGGTTCGCCTTGTGCTGGCGCGATTCGGACTCGCCCTGGTCCTCGACGAACAGCGAGCTGACGTAAGCGGCGAAACTGCCGAACAGGCCGACACCGCAGACCATCAGCATCACGGCCACCACGCGTCCCATCGTGGTGACCGGATAGTAATCGCCGTAGCCCACCGTGGTGACGGTCACCACGGCCCACCACAGCGCCTCCTCGGCGGTATTGATCGGACTGGCGGGATTCGGGGTCTCCACCATCAGCACCGTCATCGCGCCGAGCACCACCAGCATCACGGTAGCGGTCGCGGCCGAGGCGAGCACGCCCTCGGCGCGATTGCGGAACAGCAGTTGCCAGATCAACTCCAGCGACCGTAACGCGCGCAGCACGCGAATGACCTGAACGACTCGCACCAGCCGCGCCGCCTGGAACCATCCCGCGGGTATGCAGGCCAGCAGGTCCAGCCACCCCCATCGCATGTAGCGCCATTTGCTGGGCGCCCGATAGAACCGCTGGCAGAAGTCGATGAAGAAGAACAAACAGACCAGGTAATCCAGATAGTCGAAGAGCCGGCTGATCTCGGGGGGCAAAGCGAAGAATATGTCGGCGAGCATGGCCCCCAGGACATAGAAAGAGAGCGCCAGGATAAAAAACTGAAACGGCGTAACGTGTTCTTTCACGACGAGTCCCATTCACGTGAACGACCCGCACCGGCGACCATTGGACCGCGGCAGGATCGGGGTGAATGACATTATCAGCGGTTTGGTCGGTAAAACGCGAATCGTCCGGTTTGATGCGGCCTCAAGCGCGGCCTGGAGGCGGCGTCGACGCGCTCACCGGATCCCGGTGTCAGGCCGAGCAGGGATTGGCGGCTTTCAACTGGGCGAAGTTGGTCACGAAGGTATCCATCTTCTCCGCGTCGTAGTCCTGCAGGCCGCTGATGACCAGTTTCTTGGAGCCGATACCCACGTCACGGCCATTGCAGCTCATGCGAAACTCGAGGTGCGCTTCGCCGCGCTTGCCCTTCACGTCCAGGTTGGCACCGGCAAAATCGAGATCCAGATCGCAGGGATCGTGATCCTCGAGCGAGAACCCCATGCTGTCGTAGATCACCAGCGGACGCCGGGGATTGAACATCACGCCTTTTTCCTCGAGCAGCGGCTTGAGGTAATGCGGGAAGTTGCGACCCGAAAAGGCGACGTAACGACGGGTGAAGGTCTCCACCGTGGCGGGGTCGCGGATCGTCCAGCCGCTGCGCTTGACGCTCAGATAACGCTTGCCGTTTTCGTCCACGACACTGACGGTTCCCGCCTCCTCCTCGCAGAAGCTCAGCGCCACGCGATCGCCCACCATCCCGCAAAAGTGGAAGGTCATGTGCTGTGACAATCCATAGCGAGACAGCACCAGTGCGAACAGCAGGTCGCCCGGGACACAGAAGCGGCGCGCGCAGGGATCGTGAATCGGGTTGTAATCGCCCGCGATCTGTCGCGCGAACCGACTGGCCTGCTCCGCCGTGATACAGATACGGTTCGCGTCGGTAGAATGGAACTCGTCGAGAAACATAGGTGGTCGACCCACATGTCGAGTGACTTGGCGTTGGTTCTGGCTTGACGATGGTTCTGACAATCGGCGCCGCTCTTGTACCACAACTTCGTTCAAAGCGCAGCGCACCATTAACATTTAGAGACAAATGATAGCGTAGTTTACCCAAATGAATGTTCCAACCACAGTCAACGAAGCGTCGGATCCCCGTTCATGTCCCTGCGGCAGTGGCTGGCACTACGATCGCTGCTGCGGGATCTACCATCGCCTGGAGCAAACCGCACCGACGCCGGAGGCGCTCATGCGCTCCCGCTATTCGGCCTTTGCGCTGGGCGGGCTGGGCAGCTACCTGGTCAGAACCTGGGATCCCGACGCGATCGAGCCGACCCTCACGAGCGCAGCGCTCGACCGGCGGGACAATCAATGGCTGGGCCTCGAGATCGTCGGCACCCGCACGACCGGAGCGAAGGCCACGGTCGAATTCAAGGCGCGCTTTCGTCCCTGGAACGCCGTCTCCGCCGGACCGGTCCAGACGCTTCACGAGCGCTCTCGTTTCCGGCGTCATCGCGGCGACTGGCTCTACATCGATGGCGTCATCGATCCACCTCCCGCCGGAAGCCCGTCGCGCAACGCTCCCTGTCCGTGTGGAAGCGGCAGCAAAGCCAAACGCTGCTGCCTGCGCTGACACCGCTTCTCCATGGCCGAGCCGCAGGCAAGTGGACCGCGCTGCGGCGCCCCGCTACGCTTTTCTCCTGTCGATGCACCATCCGCGACGCTCCGGTGTGCCCATCAATCCTTTCGAGGCGCCATGGCGCTTCGATGTGCGAACACGAAAAGCAGGTGAATGGAAATTTCCGATAGCGCCACCAACCTCCTCAGCCAAGCGCAGGAAGCCCTCGGCCAGTGGCTGCACATCCCCGGCTGGATAGTGCTCCCGGCGCTGATTCTCCTCGTCGCTTTCATCATCGATCTCGCGCTGTACTTCACCCTCAACCGGATGGAGCGCCGCCTGCGCGATTCGCCCCGCCGCTGGGACGACCCCATCCTCCACGGCCTGCGTCTGCCGTTGCGCTGGTGGGTCTGGATCACCGCCTTGATGGTCGACCTGGGCATCATCGGCGCGCACTTCGAGATCGAGCGCCTGACCACCGTGTTCTCGCGTCTCGGCGCCTTGATCACGCTGCTGCTCGTCGCCTGGGGCGGCATTCGCCTGTTCCGGCGGCTGGAGCAGCGGCTGGTATTCCCACCGGTCAACTGCCATGCCAAGCCCGTCGACCCGACCTCGGCATCGGCGCTGACCAAGATCGTCGGCGCCGTGCTGATCGTCACGCTGCTGCTGATCGGGCTGCAGATCCTGGGGGTGTCGATGTCGAGCATCCTGGCCATGGGCGGTTTCGGTGGTCTGGTCATCGGCTTTGCCGCGCGGGACGTCATCGCCAACTTCTTCGGCGGCATGGTGGTCCATCTGGACAAGCCCTTCGTGGTCGGCGACTGGATCCGCTCGCCCGAGCGCCAGATCGAGGGCATCGTCGAGGACATCGGCTGGCGCCTCACCACGGTGCGGACCTTTGCCGGGCCGCCGCTGTACGTGCCCAATGCCTGGTTCAGCCAGATTTCCGTCGAGACCCCGACGCGGATGGTCAGCCGCCGCCTGTGGGAGACCATCGGTATCCGCTATCAGGATATCGGCAAGATCGAGAACATCACCGGCGATATTCGCGACCTGCTGCAGCAACACGAGGAGATCAACCAGGACGAGCTGATCACGGTCAATTTCGTCACCTACGGTCAGTACTCGCTGGACATCATGATCTACGCCTTCACCCACGAGACGGACTGGCAGCGATTCCATGAGATCAAGCAGACCATCCTGCTGAAGATCCGTGACATCATCGACCGGCACGGCGCCCGCCTGGCCCTTCCGGCATCTCGGCTCTATCTTCCCGAGGGCCTGGATCGCGAGGATGGCGAACGAGACGGGACCCAACTGGACCGTGAGCGGAAATCGGGTGACAGCGGCGACGGCGCGCCCCGCTCTTCCCGCGGTAAACGCCAACCCTCCAGGGCCCCGGGCCCCGCCGACGATTCCCAGGAAGAGGGCGACGCCTGATCCCCGGTTGCGCGGCGATCTCGGGGCTAGGCCCCGCCACGATGACCCAGCGCGCACCAGGCATCGCTCAGCCAGCGGCCAGCCGCGGCGATCTCGGTGTCGGTGGCGCCGGCGTACCCCAGCACCAGGCCTGGCCGGGCGGGAGCGCGCAGGAAATAGCGCGATAGCGGCGACAGTAGCACCCCCGCCTGCTCTGCCCGAGAGACCAGCTCGGCCTCCAGCGCCGGGCTTTCCAATTCGGCAACCAGGTGCATGCCCGCCGTTCCCGCCGACAGCACGAGGCCATTCGCCACCGCCGGGGCCAGCGCATGGCGCAAGGCCGCCTGGCGTTGCCGATAGAGTTCCCGCATCCGCGAGACGTGGCGCGCGAAATGCCCTTCGGTAATGAACGTCGCCAGCGCGGCCTGTGCCACGTACTGCCCCTCGCGGTGGAGTCGCGCATTGGCCCGCCGAAATGGCTCGACCAGGGGATCCGGCAGTACCAGATAGCCCAAGCGCAAGCCGGGATACATCACCTTGCTGAAGGTGCCGACGTAGATGACCGGTGCGTCGTCGACGAGCCCCTGTAGCGAGGCGATCGGCGCGCTGGCATAGCGAAACTCGCTATCGTAGTCGTCCTCCACGATCCAGGCGCCGTGACGCTGGGCCGCTTCGATCAGCGCCGTGCGTCGCTTGAGACTCATCGTCACGCCGCTGGGATACTGGTGCGAGGGTGTCACGTAGATCAGCCGGGGCGTCGCCACCGAGGACGGCAGGGTGGCGATTGCCATGCCCTCGTCATCCACCGGTACCGGCACGATGTCGAGCCCGGCGGCGAGGAAGCAGGCGTGCGCACCGCCGTAGCCCGGCTCCTCCATCCAGACCGTCTCCCCCGTATCGGCCAGCAACCGGGCGATCAGTTCGAAGCCCTGCTGGGCGCCCTGGGTCACCAGGATCTGATCGGGCCGGCAGCGTACCGATCGCGACAACCGCAGATAGTCGCAGAGCGCCTCGCGAAGTGCCGGCACGCCTCCCCGATGCTGATAGTCATGCCACTCCAGCGGCGCCTGCTGCTGGTGACGACGCAGCAACCGCTGCCAGCGCTCGCGCGGGAACCGGTCCAGCGCGGGCACGCCCGGCACGAAGGCGGCGTGGCGATCGCTCAACACGCCGCTGACATCGAGAATGCGCTGGCCGCGGCCGGAAAGTGCCGCCGATACGGCCACCCTCTCCGGCATCGGACGCCTTCCCGCCACCGCCGCCGCGCCCCACTCGGCGACGAACACCCCCGCGCCGGGCCGACTCTCGAGGAACCCCTCGGCGGTCAATCGATCGACCGCGCCCAGCACGGTGTTGCGACCCAGCCCGAGCTCGCGCGCCAATTGCCGCGACGAGGGCAGCGCGCTGCCCGGCTTGAGCTTGCCCTGCTGGATCCAGTCTCGCAGCGACTGGTACAGGCGCTGGGTCAGGGTCAGCGACGACGGCGTGGCGAGGCGCATCGTCAACGCTTCGACGATCCACGGGCGATGCGCATTGGGCTGCTTCACTGGTTCCCTCGCTCCTGCGTTAACTGGCTCTTATCGAAGAACCAGCATGACGCCAGACTGCTGGCAAGTCACGCCGATCCTGCTGGAGCCCCGCATGCCCGACATCCGCATCGCCACCCCCGAAGACATCGACGACATCGCACCGCTGGTCGATGGCTACCGCCAGTTCTATCGACAGCCAAGCGACCCCGAGGGCGCCCGGGCCTTTCTGGGCGAACGCTACCGGCGCGGAGACGCTCACCTGTTGGTGGCCCATGACGCTGGCGGCACCGCCGTCGGCTTCGCCCAGCTGTTCCCGGTACCCTCGACCACCACCCTCGGTTCGCGCTGGATCCTCAACGATCTCTTCGTCGTCCCCGAGGGTCGTTGCCGCGGCATCGGCAGCGCCCTGCTGCAGGCCGCCAGGGAGCTGGCGTCCGACCACGGCGTTGCCCAACTGATGCTGCGCACCCAGGTCGACAACACCGCCGCCCAGTCCCGTTACCGCGCGCTCGGCTGGAAACGCGACGACGCCTTCCACACCTTTCTGTTGAGTGTCTGATGCCATGACGACAACCAACGAATACGGCCAGCCCGTGGGCGGCGATATCCCGAACTGGTGCGAGCCACCTTTTCCGGACGCGAACGTCCGGGAAGGTCGCTTCTGTCGTCTGGAGCCGCTCGATCCACGCCGGCATGCGCCATCGCTATGGCAAGCGTGGCAGATGCCGGATCCCGATATCGCCAACGATCGCGAGGCCAGGGCACGCTGGACCTACCTGGGCGGCCGTGCTTTCGACGATCAGGCGGGATGCGAGCACTGGCTGGAGGCGATGAGTGGCGACAGCGACCCGGTCTGCTACGCCATCATCGATCCGGCCGACGGCCAGGCCGTGGGCATGGCAACCTACCTGCGCATCGTCCCGGCCGACGCCACGCTGGAGATCGGTCATCTCAACTTCTCGGTACGCATGGCACGAACGCCGATCTCCAGCGAAGCGTTGATGTTGCTGATTCGATACGCCTTCGCGCTCGGCTACCGCCGCGTGGAGTGGAAATGCGATTCCCTCAATGTCCCGTCCCGACGCGCGGCCGAGCGGCTGGGCTTCCGTCCGGAGGGCGTCTTCCGCCAGCACCGGGTGGTCAATGGACGCAACCGCGACACGGCCTGGTTCTCGATCGTCGACGACGAGTGGCCGGCGATCCACGCCTGCCACGAGCAGTGGCTCGCAGCCGAGAACTTCGACGCCAACGGGCGCCAACGACGATCGCTGTCGAGCATGACCGAGCAACTGACGAGAAGTGAGCGCTAGCATGTACCAACCGAGCCATTTTCGACTCGACGATGCCGAAACCCTGCAGTTGACCATCGAGCAATCGCCCTTTGCCACGCTGGTCACCCACGGCGCCGAAAGCGGGCTAACCGCCGACCATCTGCCGCTTTTGTTCGAACCCGCCGAGGGCAACCTGTCGGGGGGTAGGCTTCGCGGGCATATCGCTCGGGCCAACCCGTTGGCATCGCGCGCGTTCGATCATCGGGCGCTGGCGATCTTTCACGGCCCCCAGGCGTATATCACGCCTAGTTGGTATCCGGCCAAGAAGGCGCACGGCAGGGTCGTCCCCACCTGGAACTACGAAGTGGTTCATGTCCATGGCAGACTGCATCTGATCGACGACCCCGCGTGGCTGTATGGCGTGGTAGGCGCGCTGACCGAGCGCTTCGAGCGCGAACGCGCCTTACCTTGGTCGATCGACGACGCGCCGGCGGATTTCATCACCAAGATGTGTCGGGCCATCGTCGGCGTCGAGTTGACCATCCAGCGCATCGAGGGCAAACGCAAGGCGAGCCAGAACAAGCCTATCGAGGAGCGCGAGGCCATTCTTGAGGGTCTTCAAAGCGAATACGGTCACCCTCCCGATAATGCCAAAACCCTAAGTGGAATCGAATGAGATCGGGAAAGCCCTATGTCCGAATACAACGCAATCGTGCGCTGGCAGCGTCAGCTAACGGAGACCTTCATCGATAGCCAATACAGTAGAGGCCATCACTGGCACTTCGATGGCGGCGTGACGGTCCCGGCCTCCTCCTCTCCCCATATCGTCCCGCTCCCCTACTCGGTCGATGCCAACGTCGATCCCGAGGAAGCCTTCGTCGCGGCGCTCTCCAGCTGCCATATGCTGGTGTTTCTCGGTATCGTTGCCAAACGACGCTTCGTCGTCGAGCACTACGAGGACAACGCCGTCGGCGTGCTGGAAAAGGACGACGCCGGCCGATTGGCGATGACGCAGGTCACGCTACGCCCGGCGGTGACGTTTTCCGGCGAGCGCCGACCGACGCCCGAACAGCTCGAGACGATGCACCACCAGGCCCACCGGGGCTGCTTCATCGCCAACTCGGTCAAGACCGCCGTCGTCACCGAGATCGTCGAACCCCGAGAGACCCCATGACCCGACTCATCACCTATACCGAAGCCCGCGACCGGCTCTCCTGGGCCGGCGCCGTGGAGGCCCTGCGCCAAGGCCATCTCGCGGCCCGACCGGAGATCGACGACACCTTCCTGGGGCCTGCCGACAGGACGCTGCTCAATCGCTCCTGTTTCATCCCCGGCATCGGCTATGGCGCCAAGGCGGTCACCGTCTTCGACGGCAATGCCGCCCGCGGCCTGGATACCGTTCAGGGCGCCATGCTCTATTTCGCCCCGGAGGATGGCCAGTTGAAGGCGATCATCGAGAGCCGACTGGTCACCGAGATCAAGACGGCCAGCGACTCCGTGCTGGGCGCGCTGCTGCTGGCCCGGCAGGAGAGCCGCCATCTGCTCATCTGTGGCGCCGGCAATGTCGCGGCCAGCCTGATCGACGCCTACACCGCCCTGTTCCCCGGCCTCGAGCGCATCAGCCTGTGGAACCGGACTCACGACAAGGCACGGGCTCTCGCCAGCGCCTGTGAAGCTCGCGGCCTGGACGTGGTGGCGGTGAGCGACCTGGAAACGGCGGCCGGATCGGCGGATATCATCGCCAGCGCCACCATGGCGCGAACCCCGTTCCTCCGGGGCGAGTGGATCCGCGCAGGCACCCATGTCGACCTGATCGGCGCGTTCAAGGCCGACATGCGTGAAGCGGACGATACGCTGCTGCAGAAGGCCCGGCTGTTCGTGGACAGCCGCGAGACCACGCTCGGCCATATCGGCGAGTTGAAGATTCCCCTCGCCGCCGGCGTCATCGCCGAGGCCGACGTCCTCGCCGATTTTCGCGACCTGCTCGCCGGCGCCCCGGGCCGCCAGGCGGAGAGCGATATCACCGTGTTCAAGAATGGTGGCGGTGCCCACCTCGACCTGATGATTGCCCGCTATATCGCCGCAACCGCGCGGTAGCCCGCACCGCCCGCTGCGACGCTCGGTCACTGGACGCCGACGCTCAGCGGCGTAGAATGCGCGGCGTTCGGCTATCAAGGCGCCCGTGACCGCGCCAGAAAACTGTCCAAGGCGCCCGTGACCGCGCCAGAAAACTGTCCAAGGCGCCCGTGACCGCGCCAGAAAACTGTCCAAGGCGCCCGTGACCGCGCCCTTTTTATCAACCCGGTCCGCCCTTTGCGAGGGCGACTACCAGGAGTCTGAGCATGTCATCAAGCGATCCCGCGATCGTAGTCGCGGCGTTGTATCAGTTCGTCACTCTCGACGACTTCGAAGCCCTGCGCGAGCCGCTGCTCGCCCAGATGCAGCGCCTCGATATCAAGGGCACGCTGCTGCTCGCCAACGAGGGCATCAACGGTACCGTTTCCGGCACCCGCGAGAGCATCGACGCGCTGCTCGGCTGGCTCAAGCGCGATCCCCGCTTTGCCGAGCTGGGCCACAAGGAGTCCTACTGCGACGCGCACCCGTTCTACCGCACCAAGGTCAAGCTCAAGCGCGAGATCGTCACCATGGGCGTACCCGACGTCGACCCGAACCGTCGGGTCGGCACCTATGTCGAGCCGGAGCAGTGGAACGCGCTGATCGAGGATCCCGAGGTGCTGGTCATCGATACCCGCAACGACTATGAAGTGGCCATCGGCAGCTTCGAGGGTGCGGTCGACCCCAGGACCAAGTCGTTCCGCGAGTTCCCCGAGTACGTCAGGCAACACTACGATCCCAGCCGCCACAAGAAGGTGGCGATGTTCTGCACCGGGGGCATCCGCTGCGAGAAGGCGTCGAGCTTCATGCTCAATGAGGGATTCGAGGAAGTCTTCCACCTCAAGGGGGGCATCCTGAGCTATCTGGAGCGGGTGCCGGAGGCACAGAGCCGCTGGCGCGGCGACTGTTTCGTGTTCGACAACCGGGTCACCGTTCGCCACGACCTGAGCGAGGGCGAGTTCGAGCAGTGCCATGCCTGTCGCATGCCGATCTCCACCGCGGACCAGTCGTCGGACAAGTACACGCCGGGGATCAGTTGCCCCCACTGCTGGGATTCGCTACCGGAAAAGACGCGGGCCAGTGCCCGCGAGCGGCAGAAGCAGATCGAGCTGGCCCGAGCCCGCAACCAGCCGCATCCGATCGGCCGCAACCCGCGCGAAACGTCGAACGCCTGACGCCGGATGCAAAACGGCCTCCCGATCGCTTCGGGAGGCCGTCATTCGAACGCCGAGGGTGTCGCCGGGGCCGGCTCAGTGCGCGCTGCGCACCAGCTCCTTTCGGTCCGGTTCGGGCAGCAAGCCGTAGCCACTCAACTTGGCAAAGAAACGTCGCATCCGCCGATCGACTTTATGACGCGCGAACCAGGGCCAGACGTTGGCCAGCGGCATGAAGTCCGGATTGGAGACGCCGTCGATCAGCCATAGCCGCCGAGAGCCGTCGGCCAGGCGCTGGCAGACGATGTTGCGGTCGTTGATATCGGACGGCACGATCCAGTTGTCGCGAAGATAGTGATACAGCCCCTGAAGCTCGTCGGCGAACGCACGGGTGGCGAACCAGGCCGTCTCGCCCCGATCACGGTACTGTCGAATGGTGGAGGAGATCTGGCCATCGGCATCGGTCACCAGCCCAAACACCAGCCCCGGACCATGATCGGTCTCCACCGCTCCGAAATATTCCGGGACATGGCGCCAGTCGTCGAGGCCGCGCGCCTTCAGAACGTCGAAGTAGACCTGTTCCCGCTCGTTCTGGTGGCTGCCGCGCTCGGGAAAGCGGGGCACCTTGATGCAGCGCTCGGGCCGATCCGGATGCCGGTAGATCGCCCGATCGTTGCCGTGGGCAATTTCATTGAGATGGGAAAGTCGATACACGGTGGGCCACTCCGAACCGTAACGCAGGCGTCATGACCCGTTAATGTTATCTTAATCAAACGGTGTTTTCAGTGATCTTTCGTCTCATCGTCGGACGCCGGGCGCATCCAGCGATCCCACAGCCGGGAGACGGTGTCGCGATGATCGGCGAAGACCTCCCCCGACACCAGGCTGCGCCCCTTGGCCAGTGCCGCCCGGTGACTGGCGTCGCGATAGGCCAGATAGGCCGCCTGCAGATCGCGGGCATCCTGCTCGGGTAACCTGCCGCTCTGGGCCAGCGCATCCAGCAGCCGCATATTGTCGGTAACCTCGAGCAGGGCCGGCGTCGTTGCCGACAGGGCCAGCACGGCGTACTGGTTCATGAACTCGATGTCCACCAGGCCACCGGCATCCTGCTTGAGGTGGAACTGCCCCGCCTCTCTTGCCTCGGCACCGCTACCCAGATGCTCGCGCATCTTGTGCCGCATCCCGACCACTTCCCGACGCAGCTCGTCGCAGTCGCGCTCTCGCCCCAGCACTTCCCGGCGGACGGCCTCGAAACGCTCGCCCAGGGCATCGTCGCCGGCCACCGCCCGCGCGCGCACCAGCGCCTGATGCTCCCAGATCCAGGCCTCCTTGCGCTGGTACTCGGCGAACGCGTCCAGCGAGGAGACCAGCAACCCGGCATTGCCCGAAGGGCGCAGGCGCATGTCGACCTCGTAGAGCGTGCCGCTTGGCGTGGTGGCGGTGAGCAGATGAATGATCCGCTGGCCCAGACGGGTGAAGAACACCAGGTTGTCGATCGACTTGGCACCGTCGGTGACGCCCTGCGGCGCGGCGTCGTATAGGAACACCAGGTCGAGATCGGAGCCGTATCCCAGCTCGATGCCACCCAGCTTGCCGTAGCCGACGATCAGGAAACCCGCCTGATCCGCCGAATCCCGGGCGCTGGGTTGGCCGTATCGTGCCGTCAGCGAGCGCCACGCCATCCGCAATACGCTATCCAGCACCACCTCGGCGATCGCGGTCAGGTAGTCGCTGACCTTCATCAACACGCGCCCCCCGGCGATGTCGGAGGCGGCCACGCGCAGCACCTGGGTCTGCTTGAAGACCCGCATCGCCTCCAGCCACCCCTCCTCGTCGTCTTCGGGAATCCGCGCCAGGGTCTGGCGCAGTTCATCCGCCAGCCGCTGCTTGTCGGCCGGCGAGTAGAGCGTCGCGGGGGTCAGCAGCTCGTCGAGCAGGATGGGATGGCGGGCCAGCTGTTCGGCAATCCAGGGGCTGGCCGAGCAGAGCCGGACCAGCGACGGCAGCACCTGCGGATTCTCGCGCAGCAGCGACAGGTAGGCGGTACGCCGCAGCACCGCCTCGATCAGCGGCAGCACGCGCTCCAGGGCCACGCTCGGCGCTTCGCTCTCCGCCGCCGCTTCCAGCAGCAGCGGCATGACGGCATCGAGACGCTCGTAGCCGATCCGCTGCATCGACTTCACGCCGCGGGAGTCCCGGAAGGCGCCCAGTCGCCGCAGCGACTCGGGCAGCTCGAAGCCTGCCGCCGCCAGCGTTCGCTCCGCCTCGGCGTCGTCCATCTCCCCCTGCCACAGCTGCCGCCAGGCGACGTCGTGCCGGCCCGTCTCGTCCTCCGGGGACGGCGATTCGTCATCGGGATCGGCGATCACCGCGTCGAAATGACGTCGCACCCGCTCACGACAGGCCGCGAGCGCCTCTCTCAACGCTCCCCAGTCCGGCATCCGCATGGCCATTGCCAACCTCGCCTGGTTCTCCGGGTCGCCCGGCAGCGTCTGCGTCTGGCGGTCCTGCTGCGCCTGCAGCGCATGTTCCAGATCCCGCAGGAAGACGTAATCCTCGCGCAGCTCGTCGACCACCGCCTGCGGCAGCAGCTCCAGCGCGACCAGTTGCGACATCGCATCCCGCAGCGAGGTCACCTGAAGTTCGGTGTCCCGGCCGCCACGTATCAACTGAAACGCCTGGACCACGAACTCGACCTCCCGGATCCCCCCTCGCCCCAGCTTGATGTTGTCGTCCCGTCCCAGCCGCTTGACCTCGCGATGGATCATCGCCTTCATGTCGCGCAGCGACTCGATCGCACCGAAGTCGAGATACTTGCGGTAGATGAAAGGCTTGAGTTCACCGAGCAGCTGGTATCCGGCATCGATGTCGCCGGCGACGGGGCGCGCCTTGAGCATGGCATAGCGCTCCCACTCCCGCCCCTGGTCCTGGTAGTAGCTGGTGAAGGTGTTGAAGCTGCCGACCAGCGGCCCGCCATCGCCCAGCGGGCGCAGTCGCATGTCGACCCGGAACACGAAGCCGTCGGCGGAGATCGCGTCCAGTGCGGCGATCAGCTTCTGCCCCAGCTTGGTGAAATATTGCTGGTGCTCGTACTCTCGCGCTCCCCCCTGGGTGGTGCCCTTTTCGGGAAAGGCGAAGATCAGGTCGATGTCCGAGGAGAGATTGAGTTCGCCGGCGCCGAGCTTGCCCATGCCCAGCACGATCAGGCGCTGGGCCGCGCCGTCGGCGCGTGGAGCCGGTGTCCCCCAGCGGGCCGCGAAATGCCCCTCGAGCCACCCCAGCGCCCCTTCGAGGCAGATTTCCGCCAGTTCGGAGACGGCGCGGGCGGTCCGCCACATGTCGCCACCGTTGAGGTCGCGCCAGACGATGCCGAGCATTCGCGCCTGGCGGAAACGACGCAAGACGCGGTGAAGCGTCTCCTCGCTGTCCGCCATCGCCAGCGCCTCGCGCAGTATCTCCTCCAGCAGCGCCCGGTCCGGAGCCGCTTCAAGCTCGCCCATCTCCAGCGCGGCGGGCAACAGCGCCGGGCGCGTAGCCAGGGCATCCAGCGCAAAGTCCGACAGCAGCACCAGACGGGCCAGCTCGCCTCCCCGGGTCCCGTCCAGCGAATGCCACGCCTCGGCGACCGCCGGCTCCACGCCGGCGCCTAACGCCTCATCCAGCCGCTGCCTGGCTTCGCGCCTGGCACTTTCCAGCTCCGCGGGGAGATCCATGTCGGCAAACCAGCACTCGGGTAACGGCATCAGGGGCTCCAGGCAGGCGATGGGCGGGTCAACGCGGATAGGCCCGACCAGCATAACGAAAGCCTCTAGCGAGACCCAAGCGACGAAGGTCGTTGACTAAGTGCCGATGCCTCGACCGATTGGCGCCGTGGCTAGGCCAGATGCACGGTGTCAAACCAAGGTTGTATTACATCGTACGAATAAACCGACTACAAAGGCACAAGCCAATCAGCCGGGTCCATGTGCACTCCTACAATCACAAGCGCTCCTCAATCTGCCGGCCCGCTCTCGAAGTCCACCCACTGCCAAGGATTACCTCATGACGTTCAAGAAAACCCTGCTGGGAATCGCCTGCCTGGCATCACTGACGGTAGGCACCGCCCAAGCCGACTTCCCGAATCGGGATATCCGCGTCATCGTGCCGGCAGCCGCCGGCGGCGGTACCGACGCCATCGTTCGCAAGGCCTCCAACATCGCCGAAGAGTCGCTGCCCGTCTCGATGTATGTCGAGAACGTGGAAGGCGGCATGACCGCAACCGGCCTGCTCCAGTTGATGAAAGCGCGCCCGGACGGGCAGACCATCGCCGCGATCACCTACGACAGCATCATCACGATCCCGTGGAAGAACATGCTGCCCGGCTTCGACATGGACAAGATGCGCATGATCGCGCGCATCACCAGCGAAGCCGATGCGATCACCGTGCCGGAAAACTCTCCCTACAAGACGCTGGACGACCTGATCGCCGCGGCCAAGGAGAAGCCCAGCAGTATCCGCGTCGGCATCCAGAACATGGGGGCCAGAACCCACCTGACGCTGCTGCAGCTCCAGGAACAGACCGGCGCCAAGTTCAAGATCGTCTCCTACGACAACAGCGCAGCGTCGCAAAAGGAAGCCCTGCTCAACGGCGAAGTCGATGCCGTCGTCACCAGTCTCGGCGATCTGGCACCGCTGATCGAGTCCGGCCAGGCGCGCGGTCTGGTCGAATTTTCCGACACTCAGAATGAAGGCTTCCCCAATGTACCGCCGGTCACCGAGACCGATACCGGCCTCGACCTGCAGATGGGCAGCTTCATCATCATGGTGGCCCCGGCGCGTACGCCGGACGACGTGATCGAGAAGCTGGAAGCCACGTACCACAAGGCCTATGAGAGTGACGAATTCCAGCAGTGGCTGAAACAGATCGGCGTGACGCCCGCCTGGCTGGGAGCCGACGACGTGACCCAGTGGGCGAGCGATACCCAGCAGCAGCTCTTCAACACCATGGACGATCTGGTCGACCAGGGCGTGCTGGAGAAATAAGCCACCCGCGTTCGTTCCTATCCACACTGCGCCATGCCGTTCGCATGGCGCAGCGCTGCGACTTCAGGTGCCCTATGTCGTTGAAACCATCATCTCCGCACTCTTCCCGACGCGCTGGACTAGGCGGTGAATTCTGTGTCCCAGCGGCGCTCGCGATCATCACCCTGATCTATCTGGTCTCGGCGATCCAGCTCGGGCCACCGATGAAGGCCGGCAACATGACCGCGTCCTTCTTCCCCATCGCGACCGCGATCATCATGCTGATTGCGCTCTCCTGCGCCATGATTCATGCGCTGCGCGGCAGGGCCAGGGCATCCGCCGAATCGTCGTCCATCGACGCGGAAAGCCACGATGAGATTCCCAGCGGCCGCCAGTACGCCGGGCTCTCCCTCGGCGCGATCGGCGTCGTCGTGCTGACGGCGGGCTATCTGCTGGCGTTCGATCTGATCGGCTACTTCGTCGCGACGTTCGTCTACGTATTGCTGCTTTGCTGTCTGTTCGGCGGTGGCTTCCGCGATAAATGGCTGACCAAGCTGATCGCCGCCATTGCCATCACCCTGGCGGGCTACCTGCTGTTCGAGGTCGTCTTCCAGGTCCGCCTGCCCACTCTCTGGAGTCAATGATCATGGACGCGATCTCCGGGCTGCTGGGTGGTTTCGCCGCCCTCGCCAATCCCGAAACCCTGCTCTACATGATCGGGGGATTCCTGATCGGCACCTTCTTCGGCGCGGTGCCGGGGCTGACCTCGGTACTGGCCATTGCCCTGCTGCTGCCGCTGACCTACAGCCTCGACGTGACCACGGCGCTGGTCGCCTGCGCCAGCATCTTCATGGCCGGGATGTGCAGCGGCAGCATCACCGCCACCACCATCAACATTCCCGGGGCGCCCTCGTCGATGATGACCGCCCTGGAAGGTTACCCGATGCAGCAGCGCGGCGAGGGTGCCAAGGCGCTCGGTCACGCCGCACTGGGTTCGATGATCGGCGGTTCGCTGGGCGCCCTGCTGCTGATGGTGATGGCGCCGCTGGCGGCGGACGTGGCCCTGCTGATCCGCACGCCGGGCAAGTTCTCGCTGATCGCCTTTGCGCTGATCGTGATCATCATTTCCCAGCGCGGATCGATCACCAAGGGCATGATCGCGACCCTGTTCGGCGTCATGGTCGCCACCATCGGCATCGACGTGGTCCAGCCGCTGGCCCGCTTCACCTTCGGCACCGGCGTGCTGGTCCAGGGCATCGACATGATGCCGCTGATCATCGGCACCTTCGCCATCAGCGAGCTACTGGTCCAAGCCGACAGCCGTAGCACCCGCACCGTCGACCCGAGCATGATCAAGGCGGCCAAGGTGAGACGTCGCGATTTCATCCCGCCGCTCTCCGAAGTCCGCGAGATCGGCGCGCTGCGCTACCTGAAAAGCGCGGTCATCGGCTACGCGGTCGGCATTCTCCCCGGCGCCGGCGGCTCGATGGCGGCTTTCGTCTCCTACGCCGAATCGATGCGCTCCTCCAAGCATCCGGAGCGTTACGGCAAGGGCAACCCGGAAGGTATCGCGGCGGCAGAATGCGCCAACAACTCGATGTGCGGCGGCGCGTTCGTGCCGATGCTGACGTTCGGCATCCCCGGCGATCCGACCACCGCCATCGTGCTCGGCGTGCTGGTGATCAACGGCCTCCAGCCCGGCCCGCAGTTCATGACCCAGCAGCTCGACCTGATCGCGCCGATGTTCGCCTCGCTGTTCGTCAGCGCCCTGATCCTGATCCCGCTGACGCTCTACCTGCTCGGCCCCTACTTTCTCAAGATCGTGTCGATCCGCCGTGACGTGCTCTACTCGAGCATTGCCATCGTCGCACTGGTGGGCAGCTACGTGGCCACCTACTCCACGTTCCAGATGGCGCTGGCATTGGTGTTCGGCGTGCTGGCCTACTACCTGCGCAAGCAGAAGTATCCCACCGTCTGCCTGCTGCTGGGGTTCGTGCTCGGTCCGAGCCTGGAGGAGTACTGCCGTCGAGCGCTTTCCATCAACGACGGTAACCCGCTGATCTTCTTCACCAGCCCGGACAGCCTCTTCTTCATCGCGCTGACCGCGGTGTTCTTCTACTTCATGGTGATTCGCAAGCCCAAGGATAACGGGCTGGGAACACGGCCCGCATAGGAGGAGCCTGTCGCGGCCATGCGCGATTCGAAGCCAACGCTTGGCGCGGACGGTATCGAAGCACCATCACGGAAACGGCTGCCCAAGGGCAGCCGTTCTTGCGTGGAACCGATCGCACATGAGGTTGCAAACCGGCCCTGATCAGAAACTCGCCGTGATCATGGTGCCCGCCACCCAGGCATTGTCGACCGAATCCACCGCCGACGGATTGGCCACGTACTGCAGGTTGGGCCGTAACGTCAGGTAGTTGGTCAGGTTGAAGCTGTAGTAGACCTCGGCGTCGTATTCGTGACCCTGACGCGGCAGGGGCGAGAGCGAACCGGCCGGCGTGGCATTGTAGTAGCCGACATAATCGTTGACGTCGTCGTTGACGTGAAGATACGCCAGGCCGATGCCGGCGTCATCCTGCGGACGCGCATCGAACGGCCCTGCGTAGGTCGCGCCGATAGAGACGTAGCGATCGATGCCCGCGGTGTCACCGTTGTTGGCGTTGCCCATGCTGAACAGCGTCAGGCCACGATCCGCGTTGCCGCCACGCTGGGTCACCTGCTGCTGGACCACGTAGTAGAGCCCGGTGTTGGTGTCACTGGTGCGGGTATCCGGACCATCGCCATAGGCGCGATTCTCCACGTTCTGGGTGTAGAAGCCGAGTTTGTAGGCGCCGGCCATGCCATCCAGCTTCGGCGTGTAGCCCACTTCCACGGGGAACAGGGTGCCCTCGGTGCCGCTGGTGCGCAGGTCGAAACCGTTGTCGTTCTCTAGGTTGCTGTCGTTGATGTTGAAAGCGCCCACCTGGGCATACCACTCGGGCGTGACGTTGGCGCGGATCACCGCAGCCCACTGGGCGATCGGCCAGTTGTAGATGTTATTGCCCCAGTTGCCCGGCTGTGCGCCGCCGAATGCCAGGTTCTGGAAGTTGCTGTCGATGGTGGCGAAGTCGTCGCCGAACGGAATTCGCCCGAGCTTGACGGCAAGCGCGTCATTGAAGAAACGCTGGCGGTACCAGAACTGGGTCAGCCTGGTGACCGGCCCGCGCCCCTGGACTTCCTGCACCGACGAGCCACCAACGGTGGCGCCGGGATCGCTCATCCGGTCATTGACGCTATGGCCATTACGGTTGGTGACGGTGAGCTGGAATTCCGCGTCGGGAATGCCAGCCAGCTTGTCGAGATCGAAATTGGCACCGACCGCGAACTGGTCCGAATATTTCGCCACGTGACTGTCGTGGTAACCGCCATCGAGGATCGTGGCCGCCTCGCCCACGTAATCGAAGTCGAAGGAGATCCCGGCGCTCTCCAGCGCCGTGCGCTCGCCTCCCCAGTCCCCCAGCAGATAAGGGGAATCCGGAGAAAATGCCGAGTAGGCCTGCACCTGGCCGATGACCCCGAGACCGCCCAGCAGCACCGCCCACGCCCCACCGATTTTGATGACCCGCAACGTGACATCCATCATGACCTGAACTCCTGAAAAAATAATTAGCACGTTACTAATGCGCCAAGAATGATAATCCCGGCGGCCCCGCTTCGATAGCCGGTCGAACCACTCCAGGCGACAAAGCCGACTAAAGGATGAATCGCCGCCACCACCAGCCCCACAGCGACGGCGGGTCGAATGTCGTTTTCGGTGGTCATGGCATCATTGCCGACATACCTCGCCCGGCGCAAACTGCCTGTCTAACACCACCGGACGATGCCATGACCCACACCGTCGATCTGTTCGTCTACCCGGACTGCCAACTGCTGGATGCCAGCGGCCCCTGGCAGGTCTTCGCCAGCGCCAATACGCTGCTGGGCCGGCCGCATTACGAGCTCCGCCTCACTGCCATCGAACCCGGCGAGGTCCGGACCAATGGCGGCATGACGCTGGTCGCCACCCATGCCCTGGAAACGCCGTCGCCGGCCACGACCATCCCGAGCGGCACGCTGCTGGTGGCCGGCGGCCATGGCGTGCATGAACTGGACGACACCGTCATCCGCAAGCTCGCCGAACGCGCCGCCTCGGTGTCCCGGGTCGGCTCGATCTGCAGCGGGGCCTTCGCGCTGGCCAGAACCGGACTGCTCGACGGCTGCTGCGTCACCACCCACTGGCGTCAGGCCGAACGCCTGGCGCGGGAGTTTCCCGGGATCGACGTCGCGGCCGATGCGCTCTACCGGCAATGCGGCAACCTCTACACCAGTGCCGGGGTCACCGCCGGCATGGATCTGGCGCTCGCCCTGGTCGCGGCGGATCACGATCATCGCCTGGCCAGCGAGGTCGCCCGCGAGCTGGTGATGTTCCTGCACCGGCCCGGCGACCAGGCGCAATTCAGCGAAGGCCTGCGCTGCCAGCTCGCCAGCCATGGCAGGCTGCGCGCGTTGGTCGATCGTGTGCTGAACGATCCGCTGGCCGACTGGAACAGCGACAGTCTGGCCGCGGCGATGGCGGTGACACCACGCCACTTTCAACGCCTGTTCCGCCAGCAACTCTCGATGACGCCGGTGGAGTTCCTGACCCGGCTGCGGCTGGAGTCGGCGCGACGGCTACTGGCCGAGAGCGATGCCCCGCTGGCACGGATTGCCGACCATTGCCGCATCGGTGGCGCCGAACAGCTGCGCCGCCAGTTCCAGCGCCGCTACGGACTCGCGCCCAGCGCCTACCGCGCCCGCTTCGGCCGCCCCCTGCCCAACCCGGCCCCGACCCATGCCAGCAACCGAGACGCCTCATGACGACCTCCGCACCTTCCCGCCTGCCGCTCACCGTCTGGGGTCTGGCGCTATGCCAGGCGCTGCTGGTCAGCGGTAATATCCTGCTCATCGCCGTCTCGCCGCTGGTGGGCAGCCAGCTCTCCGGCGATGCCGACTGGAGCACGCTGCCCGTCGCCGCCCAGTTGCTGGGATTGACCGCAGCGACACTCCCCTCCGGCTGGTTGACCGCGCGCCTGGGACGCAAGCGCACTTTCTTGATCGGCAACGGCGCCGGACTCATCGGCATCGCCATCTGCCTGCTGGCGCTGAAGAGTGCCGCCTTCCCGCTGTTCAATCTCGGCACCTTCGCCATCGGCATGAGTATCGGCGCCGGCATGCTCTACCGCTTCGCCGCCATCGATGCGGCAAGCCCGTCGCAGCGCGATCGCGCCCTCAGCCTGGTGATGGCGGGCGGTGTCATCGCCGCCTTCGCCGGGCCCTGGCTGGCGCGCTACACGCAACACGCCTTCGCGACGCCGTTCCTGGGCTGTTTCGTCGGCCTGGCGGGACTCTACGTCCTGGCGCTGCTGCTGCTCTCGCGGCTCGAGCTGCCTTCGCCCCGGGGCGCGATGGACGGTGAATCGCCCCGCCGCCCCGGCCAGCTACTGCGAGAGCCACGACTGCTGGCGGCGGTGGTCATCGCCACCTTGAGCTACGCCACCATGAACCTGGCCATGACCGCGACGCCGCTGGCCATGACCCATGCCGGCCACGGCTTCGGCGACGTCACCAACGTGATTCAGTGGCACATCCTGGCGATGTTCGCCCCCTCGTTCGTCACCGGCGACCTGACCCGGCGCTTCGGTCACCGGCCGATGATCGCCGTGGGTTCGGCGGCCCTGCTGGCCAGCCTGCTCTGCGCCCTGCTTCCGACCACGTTCTGGACCTTTGCGATCGGGCTTTTCCTGTTGGGCCTGGGCTGGAACTTCACCTTCCTGCCCGCCAGCGCCTGGCTCACCACGACCTATCGGCCCGGCGAGGCGCCTCGCGTCCAGGCCATCAACGACTGCGCGGTCTTCTCGCTGACCACCCTCTCCGCACTGCTGGCCGGCCCGCTCAACGCCTGGCTCGGCTGGCAGACGCTCAATGTCATGTTGATCCCGCTGGTGGCGGCGATGTGGGCCGTGCTGGTGCTGTCTCGAAACGGTGCAAGAAAAAGCCCAGCGCGAAGCTGGGCTTGATGGATGTGCGTCGACGGCTCAACGCGCCTCTCGCGACCGAACGATTCTCGCGGCTTCCATGAACTCATCGGCCCGCTCGCGATTGGCCCGGGTCACCAGGCTGACCGCCGCGAACAGCGCCAGCGCGACCGGCAGCGCCCAGATACCCGCCGGCAGCCCCAGTGGTTTGACGCCGCTCAGGTAGAGATAGATGACGACCGCGCCGCCGCCGACGATGCTCGCCAGTGCCCCCGCCGCCGTGCCGCGCTTCCAGTAGAAGGCCCCGATGATCGCCGGCACGATCACCACCAGGCCCGTCGAGGCCGCCACGGAGAGCACCGCAATCAGGTTGAGTTGAAGCTCCGCGAACAGGAAGGCGAGAATCGCGATGACCGGCAGCACCCACTTGCCCACCCTGAGCTGCTTCGCCTCGCTGGCGTCGGCGACGACATTGGCGTAGACGTCCCGCGACAGCATCGAGGAGAGCGTCAGCATGATCGAGTCGATGGTGGAGATCGCCGCGGCCAGAATACCCACCATGACGATCACGCCGAGCACCGGCGGCACGTGCTCGGAAGCCAGCAGCGTCGGTGTCGCCAGATCGGACTGGCGCAGATCGGGGAACGCCACCAGCGCCGAGAAGCCCCACAGCACCGAGACCACGGTGTAGATGAAACCGAAGATCAGAAAGCCGATCAGCATCTGGCGCATCGACCTGAGCGACGCCGGCATGAACAGCCGCTGGCTGACCTGGGGGTTGGAGAGGCTGAAGAAGAACCACGGGATCGTCAGCCCCAGAAACGTCGTGAAGCTGAACAGGCCCGGCCCGGGGACGCTGAGAGAGGCCGGGTGCTCCGTGGCCAGCGTATCGAACAGTGCCGAGAAACCGCCGAGCGAATGGACCACCAGCAGCGCCACCAGCGTCGAAGCGACGATCATGAACAGCGCCTGCAGCGAATCGGTCCACATCACCGAACGAATCCCGGCGATATAGGAGAACAGGATCGCCAGCAGCGTCGACACGATCACCCCGGTGGTGAACGAGATCGCCCCGCCGCTCATGCCCGCCAGCAGGTAGCCGACGCCCGCCAGCTGCACCGCGGCATAAGGGATCAGGAACACGCAGCTGGCGACGGCGGTCGCCACCGCGACCTTGTCGTCGGCGTAGCGGTGGCCGAGCATTTCGCTCGGCGTGACGAAACCGAAACGCTTGCCCACCGCCCAGAACCTGGGCCCGAAGATCGCCACCAGAGACACCCCGGCGAAGTAGACGATCTCGAACCCGAACGCCCCGACGCCGCCGGCGTAGGTGAGCCCCGCCAGCCCCACCATCATGAACGCACTGTAGGTCGTGGCGCTGTAGCTCAGCGCCGAGACGAAGCCGTTCATCTGACGGTTGCCCAGGAAATAACCCGACATGTCGACGCCGGGGCCGTTGGTCACTCTGGCGCGAGAGAGAAAGGCGACCCCCAGCCCTACGATCAGGTAGATTCCGACCGCGCCCCAGATCAACTCGATCGTCATCGCGACACCTCGTCGTCGGCCGCTCGCTCGTCCGCACGCGACGCCGTGGAGGGGAAGGAGCGAGTGATCATGATATTGGCCACGATGACCAGCACGCCGACGACGCACCAGAACAGGAAGCTGCCGTACCAAGCCTGGACCTGACCGAGCAGGCCATACGGCACGACGTAACAAGAAAGGACCAGAATCCAGACGCCCCATATCCAACGCCGAGCACTCATTGGCGATTCCCCTGCTATGTTTTTAGACAGAATGTTGCTGGAAAGTGCTTTCCTGGGATGCTGCCGCGGATTCCCGACATTTCGCCATCGGCCCTGCGCGATCCGCTGCAGCGGTCATGATAACGCGATAGTCTCGGGGACGATGAAACCGCAATGGATTTTTCGATGACGACAACGCATGTTCCCGCCAGCGTGGCCCCCCTCTGGCAGATGGACCCCATGGCACTCGACGCGCGACTGCGTGACTTCCTGAGCGAGGATATCGGCCACGTGGACCTGACCGCGACGCTGATGATCGACGAAGACTCGATCGGCCGGTTCGAGATGCGGGCGCGTGAGCCGATGACCCTTGCCGGGCTCTCGGTGGCGGCCCGGGTGTTCTCGCTCTACGACCCGACCATCGACATCGAAATGTCGGCGACGGACGGCGAGACGGTGGCCGAGGGCACCACTCTGATGCGATTGCAGGGCCCTGCTCGCAGCCTGCTGACCGTGGAGCGGACGGCGCTGAACCTGATCCAGCACCTATCGGGTATCGCCACTCTCACTGCGCAGTATGCCGAGCGGATCGCCGGCACCAGGGCGCAACTGGTGGATACCCGCAAGACCACCCCCGGCCTGAGAGCGCTTGAGAAGCACGCCGTGGCCTGCGGCGGAGGTCGCAACCATCGGCTAGGCCTGGACAGTGGCGTGATGCTCAAGGATAACCACATCGCGGTCTGCGGGAGCATCACCGCCGCCGTGGCTCGAGCGAGATCGCGCGTGCCGGTGCTGACCCGCATCGAGGTCGAATGCGACCGGCTCGACCAGGTCGAAGAGGCGCTGGCGGCCGGTGCCGACATCATCATGCTCGACAATATGTCGACGACGACGATGAAAAGCGCCGTCGAGCTGGTGGCCGGCCGCGTGCCGCTGGAAGCCTCCGGCGGCGTGCGCCTGGAGACCATACGCGACATTGCCGAGACCGGCGTCGATTTCATCTCGGTCGGACGTCTCACCCAGTCGGCGCCGGCCGTCGACATCGGCCTGGACGATGTACCGGACGACCTTGTCCGAACGCCACCCTCATCGCCCGTGTCGCCGCGGTGCAATTGATTCGATGTCCTCCACCGACATCAACAACACGGCCACCGTGGCCGCCTTCGAGTCGCTCATGGCGGAGCTGCTGGATCAGGATTTCGGGCTGCGCAAGCCACCCGTCATCACCTTCTGGTGCGGCGCGGGGTTCTCCAAGGCCTGGGATCCCCGCTCGCCCACGGATGGCGAGCTGTTCGCCATCGATCTCGACGATATCCAGGATTTTCCCAATCTTCGACACGTGATGCATGTAATCGGCTGGGAGGACTACCGTCACCTGGATTTCGAGCGTTTCAAGAACCTGCGCTACGTGCTGGACATGCAGGTGCGCTATCCCGATATCCGCAACCGCTATTTCGACGACCAGAACCTGCGACTGAGCATCCACGAGCTGCGCACCCTGGTGATGCGTCGTTTCACGGCGGCCTGCGACATCCACAACGTGGATGACAGGACGCTGCGCTTCACCTCGCCGTACGACAGCGACGGCCAGCGGGCGATCACCCGGTTCTTCGCCGCGCTGGAAGATCGCGCCGGCCAGGCCGGCCTCGGCGAGAACTGGCCGCTCTACCACTTCCTGACCACCAACTACGACTTCACCATCGAAACCATCCTGGAGCATGTCTACCGGCAGCAGGCGCCGGTATTCGGCAGGCTCTACCGGGGCATCACCCCGCAGCGCATCTGCGGCGGCTCGATCTGGGAGCACTTGCCACGCACCGTCGACCGCAACGTGATCAAGATCAACGGCGGTTTCGAGATCCTGCCCACGGCGCAGGGGTTCGATTTCGAGTATCGCCGTCGCAGCGACACCCAGATTCGGCAGGAGCCCCCGCTGCTGATCCTGCCCTCCCAGGTCCAGGACTACGACGAACCCTACTTCCACCAGGTCTTCCCCAAGGCCGTTCGCCTGCTGCGGGAGACCGACGTGCTGGTGATCGTCGGTTACAGCATGCCCCAGGAGGATTCGCTGGTACGCTTCATCCTGCGCCAACTGGCGGAGAGTCCCAATGACGCCAAGGGCAAGCACGTATTCGTCATCGACACCAAGAATCATGCGACCATCAAGTCACGGCTCGAGGAGATGTTCTTCTATCTGCCACGCACCGGCTGGCCCCGCGAGCACTACTACAGCGGCCGCTTCGAGGATTTCTGCCACAAGGTGACGAGCGCATGAGCCCAAAAGTCCGGGAGTGCTGCCGGATCCTCCGAAACGGCGGCGACGACCCGCCATCGCTCGAGGATCCGCCCCCCATATCGACTACGCTAGGTGACTTCCTCATCCGTGTCTGAGGTCATCCCCATGATTCGAACGGACCCCGCCCATGCAACACCTTGATCTACAGGTACTCGACGCGGCGCTCGAATGGGCCAACGACGGCGAGACGATCTGGCTCTGCAGCGTACTGGCGACGTTCGGCTCGTCGCCGCGCGAGCCCGGCTCGATGCTGGTCGCGAAAGCGGACGGCAGCCATGTCGGCTCGCTCTCCGGCGGCTGCATCGAGGAGGATTTCCTCGGCAGGATCGCCGAAGGGCATTTCGTCGATGCGCTGTCGGTGGTTCGCTACGGCGAAGGGGCTGACGAATCGCCCCAGGTCTCGCTGCCCTGTGGCGGGATTCTGGATGTGCTCGTCGAGCGCCTGACGCCGGATACCGAGACCCTGACGCACCTGGAGGTGCTTCACGCGACCCTGCTCGGCCAGCGCTCGCTGGTGCGCCGAATCGACCTGGAGAGCGGGCGCAAACGCTTCGTCGAGGCCGGCGAGAACGGCCCCCGTGTCGAGCGCGACGGCGAGATCATCCACCTTCGCGTGGGGCCGGCGCTGCGCCTGATCATCGCCGGAATCTCGCCGGTTTCCCGCTTCTGCGCCGAATTCGCCCGTGCACTGGGCTTCGAGGTGATCGTCTGTGATCCCAGGGAAGAGGCCCGGCGCGATTTCCCGATCGAGGGGATCGAGCTGCAGTCGGTGCTGCCGTCGCTGTTCATCGGCTCCGGCGCCGCGCATGCCGCCACCGCCATCGTCGCGCTGACCCACGACCCCCGGATCGACGATCTGGCCATGATCGAAGCCGTGCGCACGCCGGCGTTCTACATCGGCGTGATGGGGTCGAAACGTACTTCCGAAAAGCGGGCCGAACGCCTCAAGCGCTCCGGCGGGCTGGACGACGATGCCATCGCGCGCATCCAGATGCCGATCGGGCTGAACCTCGACAGCAAGACGCCGTCCGAGATCGCCCTCGCCGTCGTCGCCGATGTGCTCCGCGTGCGACGCGGCAAGTCACGCCATGAACTCTGACCCTCAGACCGAGCCGCCAGCCGTCGTGGCGCTGGTCATGGCGGCTGGTGTCTCCCAGCGGTTCGGTAGCGACAAGCGCCGGGCCAGGCTGACGGACGGTCGTACCCTGCTGGCGACCACGCTGACGACGGTAGCCCGGGCCTACCCCCGCTGGTGGCTGGTCACGCGCCCGGAGGATGACCTGGAACCGGGAGAGGCGTTCGATCCCGCCCGCCACAGACGACTGATCGCCGACCATGCACGGAACGGGCTGGGGGGGAGCCTCGGCGACGCGTTCCGTCATCTGATCGCTGAAGAGGAGACGGCGATCGCCGCCGCCGTGGTGCTGGCCGACATGCCGTGGTTGAAAGCGACCACCTGTGCACGACTCCAGCGGCATGCCCATGCCGAGCGCATCGTCATTCCCCGTCATCGTGGAAGACGCGGCCACCCGGTGCTGTTCGGGCGCACTTTCTGGCCGGCGCTGGCACAGTTGAAGGAAGGAGACGGCGCGAGAGCCATCGTGAAGGCGAATCGAGAAGCCGTTCATCTCGTCGATGTCGACGACGAGGGTATCTGGCGGGATATCGATACGCCTCAGGAGCTGCCCGATCCGTCATGAGGCGCGCGCCGCGTCAACCGAAGAACTTGTCCCAGGCCAGCAGCCCCCAGGTCACCGCCGCCATTCCCAGCGCCAGCATCACCGCCGCCGAGCCGATATCCTTGGCACGCCCCGAGAGCTCGTGATGCTCCGGGCCGATCCGGTCGACCACCGTCTCCACCGCACTGTTGAGCAGCTCGACGATCAGCACGAAGATGCAGCTGCCGACCAGCACCAGCCACTCGACGGGATTCTTGCCGATCCACCAGGCAAAAGGCACCAGCACGATGCAGAGCGCCACTTCCTGGCGAAAGGCGGTCTCGTTGCGGAATGCCGCCACCAGCCCCTTCAGTGAGTATCCGGTGGAGTAGACCAGGTGGCGAAAACCGGTATCGCGAGATTTCATGGATGTCCGTTGCAGTCGGGTTGGCGACTGCCCTCTAACGTGACCGAGTATCGGCGCGCTGCCGTGTATAGGCGACGATGGTAGCAGAGCCGCATGCCGACATCATCGCCGTTGCGCAATGCGCTCGCTCATGGCACCCGGGACGACGCGGGACGTGGCTGGCTCCCTGGCCGCCCGGCCTTTATGCTGGCACGACACCAATACGATGCCGCGTCACGTTGCCAACAGGGTCAATCATGTCCGAAGCCAATCCGCTCTATCCTGCTCTCGAACCTCACGCCAGCGGCCATCTGGATACCGGTGACGGCCACCAGGTCTACTGGGAGCGTTGCGGCAACCCGGACGGCAAGCCGGTGGTCTTCCTCCATGGCGGCCCGGGCGGCGGCTGCAAGCCGATCCACCGCCAGCTGTTCGACCCCGCGCGCTACGACATCCTGCTGTTCGACCAGCGCGGCTGTGGCCGTTCGACGCCCCATGCCAGCCTCGACAACAACACCACCTGGCACCTGATCGAGGACATGGAGCGCCTGCGAGGGATGATCGGTGCCGAGCGCTGGCAGGTGTTCGGGGGCTCGTGGGGATCGACGCTGGCGCTGGCCTACGCCGAGCGACATCCGGATCGCGTCAGTGAGCTGGTGCTGCGCGGCATCTTCACCATGCGCCAGCAGGAGCTCGACTGGTTCTACAAGCATGGGGCCCGCAACATGTTCCCCGAGAAGTGGGAGCGGCTGGTGGAGATTCTGCCCGAGGCGCAGCGCGACGATATCATTCCCGCCTTCCACGAACGGCTCATGGGCGACGATGTCGAACGCCAGCTCGAGGCCGCCCGGCGCTGGAGCGTGTGGGAAGGCGAGACCTCGAAGCTGATCCCCGTCGACGCCAGCGACTCCCATGCCGCCGATCACTTCGCCCTGGCCTTCGCCCGGATCGAGAACCACTACTTCGTCAACAAGGGCTTCTTCGAGTTCGATGATCAGCTACTGCGTCAGGCCGATCGCCTGACCGGCATTCCCGGCGTGATCGTTCACGGCCGCTACGATATGGTCTGCCCGCTCCGGAACGCCTGGGACCTGGCCAAGGTATGGCCGGAGGCGAGCCTGGAGATCATCGAGGCGGCAGGTCACGCGTTCAGCGAGCCGGAGATCATGGCCGCCCTGATACGGGCGACCGACCGGTTCGCCGATCATCGATGATTCGAGGTCACGGACCGCGACCGTGAAACACGACGAACGACGGGAAGCCGCCGGCTTCCCGTCGCTGCGAGCCGAGCCGAGCCGACTCAGTTCTGGGGGCGCTGCTTGGTGGCATCCAGTCCCGTTTTTTTCTCGGTGGTCAGCTTGGTGATCTCGGCGGAGCTCTTGATGGCGCGGTCGAAGACGTCTTTCAGGTCGGCCATCGTTCCGGTACTGCCCAGCGCGCCATTGGCCGCATCCTGAAAGTTCCAGTGACCGGACAGGCCATCCGCGTTCGGATTGTCGAGGGTCTCGATAGCGGTGTAGACATCGGGATGGCTCAGCATATAGCTGGCGGCCGCGGAAACTTCCGGCGGCGTATTGCCGCTGGTGTCGTTGGCCAGCGCCTCGAGATCGCTTTTCCATACCGCGCCACCATGGTTCTTGACGTAGTCCGCAAGGATCTTGCTGGACTGGGAGACGCTGAGTTGATCTTCGAAGGAAGAGAAGGAAGACGGCTGGTTGGCGGGGCTGTTGCCCGTCGGCGTCACACTAGACATCGGCTTTTTCCCTGGCAGAAGTTCGTTTCGATGATTGTGGCGCGGCTCCATGACATCGGCATGAACCTCGCGCGTTCTGCTGGCTCCCGTGCAACGGGGCAACTCGATTATGAAACGCCGCAAGCGCCGCGAGGGGGCCGAAACGTGTCATTGATCGACACAATGAAAACCAACCGTCATCGGGCGTAACACAAAGATACGTTACACCGACTGGCGAACCGCCCCGATATCGCGGTTCAGGCCGGCATCCTCTCGACCGCGAGGTCGATGATCGTCGCCGCAACGGCCTGCGCCCGCGGCACCAACGTCTCCAGCCGACAGTATTCGTCGTCGGTATGCATCTTGGCGCCCACCGGGCCGGTGCCGCAGAGCGTGGGAATACCGAGACTCGCCGTTGTCCCCGCGTCCGAACAGCCGCCGGTGAACTCGCCGCCGACGTTGAAGCCAAGCTTCTCGGCCTGGGCCCGGTAGCGCGCGAACAGCGCCTCGCTCATGGCCGGCTCCATCGGCAGGAAGCCGGAGGTCTGACGGATCGTCGCCTGCGTTCCAGGAATCTCCTCCTCGGCAATGATCGTCTCGATCGCCGCCAGCAGATCGAGCCGCTGCTGGTTGGTGACGAAGCGCGTGTCCAGCTGTGCCGTGGCCGAGGGCGCCACGGTGTTGCGCGACACGCCCCCCTCGATCAGACCGACGTTGGTGGTCACGCCGCTGGCGTAGTCGGTCAGCGCATGGAGCTTGACGATCTTGCGCGCCAGCGCTTCGATGGCGCTGGCGCCGTCGGCATGGCTGACGCCCGAGTGGGCCGCCTTGCCGGTCACTTCGATCAGAAAGGCCGCTCCGCCCTTGCGGCCGGTGACCACGTTACCGCTGATGCGCCCCGGTTCGGCGTTGAGCACGGCCCGCGCGCCGCTGGCCGCTTCGCGAATGAAGGCAGTACCGTCGCGGGAGCCGATCTCCTCGTCCGCCGTGAACAGCGCCCGCACCGGGAACGGCAACGGCGCCAGCCGCTTGAGTGCCCTCAGCACGAAGATATTGAGCACCAGCCCCGATTTCATGTCGGCGACACCAGGACCGAAAGCGGTATCGCCCTCGCGGGTGAAGCCGCGCTCGGCGACGGTGCCGGTCGGAAACACCGTATCGCGATGCCCCATCATCAGCACGTGGCCGGCGCTCGCATCGCGGCCGTCCCCCTCCAGTCGCGCCTCGAGAATATCGCCGGCGTCCGGGCGCGGCGTGCGCGCCACGGCAATCCCGTCGGCCTCCAGCCAGCCCACGATGACATCCGCCACCGCATCGGTGCCGGCCTTGTCGTAGCTGTTGGAATCGATATCCACCAGTGTCTGCAGGCACTCGATCATCTCCGCCTGCCGCCCGGCCAGCCACTCGCAGGCCGTGGCCATCATCGTCTCCGCGTCGGTCAGCGGTGCCATCGTTCGCGCTCCTTATTGATGTCTCGACCCTGCTCGGCCAGATCCCACCATAACCCGGCCATGATACCCAGACCTTCCCGCAGGATGCTCGCCAATGCGTGCTCGTCGGGGGCGTGCTGGGAGCAGGCCGGGTAGGAGTGCGGCACCCACAGCGTCGGCAGTCCCAGCGTCTCGGCGAAGACATCGTTGGGCAGCGAGCCGCCCAGGTTGGGCAGCAGCGTCGGTGTCTTGCCGCTGGACTCATGCATCGATGCCAGCGCCCAGCGGACCCACGGATCCGACGGATCGAGTCGCGTGGCATTCATCTGCGACATCCGCGCGCTGCTGACCTCCACATCCTCGAAGCCGTGAGCGTCGAGATGCCGACGCAGGTGTTCGAGGAAGCGCTCGCGGTCACTGCCGACCACGAAGCGCAGCTGGCAATGGGCATATGCCTCGCCGGGAATGGCATTGACGGGCGCCTCCGGGTTGCCGGCCTTGATCGCCAGCAGCTCCAGGGTGTTCCAGGCGAACAGCCTTTCCGCCGGCAGCAGGCCCGGTTCGCCCCAGTTCGTATCGATCGCCGGATCCCCCGGTGTCGCCCCGACCTCGAGCGAGGCAACGGCGTCGCGAACCGGCGCAGGAATCGCCGGCGGGCGCAGGCCCTCGATCAGGATCTTGCCGTGGGCATCGACCAGCGTCGCCCAGGCGTTGGCGAGCCGGGTGGCCGGATTGGAGAGCACGCCCCCCCAGTTGCCCGAATGATGCGCGCCATCGCGGGCGCGCAGGCGCAGATCGAAATTGAACGACCCGCGGGAACCGAGAAACAGCGTCGGCGAGTCCGCCGACAGCCGCGGCCCGTCGGAGGCGATGAACAGATCCGCTGCCAGGCGCTCGCGATTGGCTTCGCAGACCGCCTTCAAGCCCGGTGAGCCGGTCTCCTCCCCCATCTCCAGGATCAGTTTGACGTTATAGCCGAGTGTTCCGCCACGCGCGTCGATGACGCTCGCCAGCGCCGCGAAATTGAGCGTGTGCTGGCCCTTGTTGTCGGCGGTGCCGCGGCCGTACCAGCGTTCGCCCTCGACCACGATATGCCAGGGCGACAACCCTTCCCGCCACTGCGCATCGTAGCCCCGCACTACATCCCCGTGGCCATAGGTGAGCAGCGTCAAAGCCGCATCGGCCTCGATTCGCTCGGCCAGCAGGAACGGCCCGAAGCCACCGACGGGGTTGCCGACGATCTCCCAGGTGAACCCCAGCTTCTCGATCTCGGGGATTACGAAGTCGGTCAGGTAACGGCGCAGCTCACCGTCGCGCCCCGTTTCCTGGCTTTCACTGCGCACCGCGACACGGGCGTCGAGCTGTCGCAGGAAATCGCCGCTGTCGAAGGCTTGCCAGGCGTGTTGCAGCGCTTTTGCTCGCGCCATGAATCTCTCCTCATTGGATGCGAAAAGGGTTGAACGGGCCGTCGGCCGCGGCGGACGACCTCAAGCGAGATGGCAGGCCACCCGGGCGTTGTCGCCACGGATATCCTCCAGTCGCGGCCGCTGCTGTTGGCAAACCGGCTGCGCCCTGGGACAGCGCGGGTGAAACGCGCAACCAGCGGGCGGATCGCTCGGGTCCGGCATGGCATCGCCCAGCCCGATATCCGGCACGCCCAGTCCCGGCTCCGGGGTCAGCGCCGAGTCCAGTAGTGCCCGGGTATAGGGATGGCGCGGCGCACCGAAGATCTGCTCCCGCGTTCCCTCCTCGACGATGCGACCCAGGTACATCACCGCGACCCGATCCACCAGGTGCTCGACCACGGCCAGATCGTGGCTGATGAACAGATAGGTCAGCCCGAACTCGGCCTTGAGATCCAGCAGCAGGTTGAGGATCTGCGCCTGGACCGAGACGTCCAGCGCCGAGGTCGGCTCGTCGCAGATCACGATATCCGGACGCATGATCAACGCGCGGGCGATGGCCACGCGCTGGCGCTGGCCGCCGGAGAGCTGGCCCGGGAACTGGTCGGCGGCACGCCGGGGCAGCCCGACCACATCCAGGGTTTCGGCGACGCGTGCCGCTCGCTCGCGGGCCGTGCCGATGCCATGCACCTGCAACGGCAATCCGACGATCTGGGCGATCCGCTTGCGCGGATTGAGCGAGGAGTAAGGGTCCTGGAAGATCGGCTGAACGTGCCGCGCCAGCGCTTTCTGGTTGGCGCCCCGCAGCGGCTTGCCATCGACCAGCACGTCACCCTCGCTCGGCGTCGTCAGCCCCAGCAGCATCTTGGCCAGCGTACTCTTGCCGCAGCCCGACTCCCCCACCAGGCCCATGACCTGGCCACGGGGAATCCGCAGCGAGACATCGCTGACGGCGCCCAGCGCGCGCCCCCGCTTGAACAGCCCGCCACCCAGGGTGAAGGTTTTCGACAGTCCGCAAAGCTCCAGCGCCGGCGGCGTTCGCGATGTCGATGAGGCGCTCGGCGCCGTCGACAACGGGCGCGGTCCGGCTATCTCGATGGTCGAATCGACGTTCATGACATCGTCTCCGGTTGACGCGGCGCCGGTACCGGCCGATCAGCAAAGTGACAGCGGGCCCGGTGATCGCCGGGTAACGACATCAACGGTGGCGTCCGTTCACAGGTCGGCTGCGCCTGCGGACAGCGATTGCGGAAGGCGCACCCCTTGACGTCACCGACGAGACTGGGCACGACGCCGGGAATCGCCTGCAGTCGGCTACCGGGGAGTGTCCTTCCCGGCGTGGGGATGCAGCTCAACAGCCCGCGCGTATAGGGGT
This sequence comes from uncultured Salinicola sp., assembly GCF_937921195.1. NCBI lineage: Bacteria > Pseudomonadati > Pseudomonadota > Gammaproteobacteria > Oceanospirillales > Halomonadaceae > Salinicola > uncultured Salinicola sp. Next base: position 4,548 of record NZ_CALFQK010000026.1, on the reverse strand, counting down.
GCCCGGGGGCGGCATAGAGTGCCGGCGTCGGCGCGGATTCGATCACCTCGCCGGCGTACATCACCGCGACCCGGTCGGCGATACGCGCCACGACGCCGAGATCGTGGGTGATGAAGATCACCGCGGTACCGAATTCCTGCTGCAGCTCGCGCAGCAGGCGCAGGATCTGCGCCTGGATCGTCACGTCGAGGGCCGTGGTCGGCTCGTCGGCGATGATCAGGTCGGGCTCGCACATCAGCGCCATGGCGATCATCACTCGCTGGCGCAGTCCGCCGGAGAGCTGATGCGGATACTGGTCCAGGCGCTCTTTCGCGGCGCTGATACCGACTCTTCCCAACAGATAGATCGCCCGCTCGCGAGCCTCGCGCCGGCTGACGCCGCGGTGCCGGATCAACCCTTCGCAGAGCTGATTGCCCAGGGTGTAGGCCGGATTCAGTGCGGTCATCGGCTCCTGGAAGATCATCGCCATGCGCGCCCCGCGCAGATCGCTGCGACGGCGTTCGGAGAGCGTTGCCAGATCGGTCCCGTCGAACTCGAGGCGATCAGCACTGAGCCTGGCCTTGCGCGGCAGCAGCCCCATCAGGGCGAGCGAGGTCATCGACTTGCCGCAGCCGGACTCCCCCACCAGGCAGAGCATTTCGCCGCGTTCGACATGAAAGTCGATCCCGCGCACGGCATGCAGCATGCCCGCCTCCACCGGCAGGTCGACGCGCAGGTTGTTCACGTCCAGTAGTGGCATCAGTTGCGTCCTCCCGGTGCGTTGAGATCCCGCAGTCCGTCGCCGAGCAGGTTGATCGCCAGCACCAGCACGAACAGTGCGATACCGGGGATCGCGATGACCCAGGGCTGGAAGAACATGTAGGCCTTGCCCTCGGCGACCATCAGCCCCCACGACGGCAGCGGCGGCTGCACCCCCATGCCGAGGAACGACAGCGTCGCCTCGAGCAGGATCGCGTGGGCCATTTCCAGCGTCATCACCACGATCAGCGAGCCGGCGATATTGGGCAGCACTTCCCGCAACAGGATGTAGGGCAGCGAGCAGCCCAGCGTGCGCGCCGCGTAGACGTACTCGGCATCGCGCATCTGCTGGGTGACCGAACGCGAAACCACCGCGAAGCGGTCCCACAGCAGCAGGCCCAGCAGTACGATCACGGTGGTCAGGGAGCCGCCGGTCAGCGAAGCCAGCGCCAGCGCCACCAGCACCACCGGCATCGCCAGGCGGGTAGTGATGATGTAGCTGATGACCGCATCCACGCGGCCGCCGAAATAGCCCGCAAGCACCCCCAGCGTGGTGCCGATGACGCCGGATATCAGCGCCGCCACCAGCCCGATGGTCAACGAGATGCGAGTCCCGAACAGCAGCCGGCTCAGGGTGTCGCGGCCCAGCTTGTCGGTGCCCAGCACATGCGTCCATGAGCCCTTGTCGTGCCACACCGGCGGCACCATCCGGTTGGCGATGTCCTGGTGATAGGGGTCATGCGGGGCCAGCAGCGGCGCGAAGATGGCGATCAACATCGCCAGCGCGACCAGTACCAGGCCGATTGCCAGCCCGCGATGGCCGAACAGCCTGCGGGTTACCCACGACCAGGCCGGCGCCGGCAGCGGAATCTCGCCGGAGATAGCCGAGGTCGCAGCTGAAGAAACGCGAGGCGAAGCATGGGAAGTCGTCATGTCGTTCTCCTCAACGGGTGCGGATACGGGCGTCGAGCGCGGCGTTGGCGACATCCGCCAGCAGCGTCAACACGATGTAGAACAGCGCGATGATCAGCACCACGGCCTGCACCACGGGATAGTCGTTGCGCGAGATCGCATCCCAGGCCAGCTGGCCGAGGCCGTTGAGCGAGAAGACCGATTCGATGACCACCGAACCGCCCAGCATGAAACCGAGCTCGACGGCGGCCAGCGCCACCACCGGGATGACTGCGTTGCGAAGCGCGTGCTTGAAGATCACCGAACCCGCGCGCAGCCCCTTGGCGCGGGCGGTGCGGATATAGTCGGACTCGAGTACCTCGAGCATGCCGGTCCGGGTCAGGCGCATCATCGCGGGCGTGGCGTAGTAGCCCAGTGCGATGGCCGGCAGCACGAAATGCTGCCAGCCGTCGCTACCGGCGGCCGGCAGCCACTGCAGCGTCACCGCGAAGACCACGATCAACGTCAGGCCGAACCAGAAACTCGGCATCGCCTGACCCACCACGGCGAACAGCAGCGCCAGCCGATCGATCCAGGTATCGCGCTTGAGCGCCGCCAACACGCCCAGCGGAATCGAGATGCTCACCGCCAGCGCCAGCGCGAGGCCGCCCAGCGTCAACGTGATTGGCATGCGATCGGCGATCAGCTCCACCACCGTGCTCTGGTAGTAGTAGGAACGGCCGAAGTCGAAGGTCAGCGCGCCCCCCAGCCAGTCCAGGTACTGGCTGACGATGGGTCGATCGAGCCCGTAGTCGACGCGGATTCGCTCGACCTGCTCGGCGGTGGCCTCCGGCCCGGCGATCGATGTGGCCAGATCGCCGGAGAGATGCAGCAGCATGAAGCTGACGACCGAGATGGTGAGCGCCACGCTGATCGCGACCAGAACCCGGCGGATGATGAAAGTGCCCATGGAACCTCCTCACGCCACGCAACCTCGTCAATCCAACACGGGGCCACGCCAGCGGGTTACGGATATCGAAAGCGTTACTTCCAACTGGCCTCGGCGAAGCGCGGCAGCTCATCCGGATAGGGCGTGAAATTCAGGTCGGCGGTATAGGCGTAGTAGGTGGAGTAGGAGAACAGCGGCGCCCAGTAGGCCTGTTCCGAGATCCGCTGCAGCGCCTTGCGATAATTCTCCTTGCGCACCTCAGGGTCGACGGACGTATCGGCGGCATGGAGCCACTGCTGGACCTGCTCGTCCTGCCAGTGATCGTCGGCGCCGCCGCCGAAGTAGACGCTGGTGAATGCGGAGACATCGTTGACCGAGTAGGAACCCCAGGTCTTGAATGACATGTCGGTGTTGCCCCCGCGCTGCTGCTCCAGCAGCGCCGGCGAGGTCATGAAGCGCAGATTGGCGCGAATGCCGACATTGCGCAGATCGCCGATCATCGCCTCGGCATAGTCCCGCTCGCGATAGGCGTAGAGGTTCAGCTCGAAGCCATCGCCGTAGCCTGCGTCCGCCAGTAGCTGGCGCGCCTTGTCGGGGTCGTAGTCGTACTCGACGACATCCTGGGTCTCGCAGCCGAACTGGGCCGGAAAGCAAGGGGCATAGAGCGGACGACTGCCACCCCGCACCAGGTTGTCGGCCATGCCCTGGCGATTGATCGCGTGATTGATCGCCTGGCGAACCTCGAGATGGCTCAGCGGCGAGCTCTCGCGCCTGGCGGCATCGAAGGAGAGATAGCCGACCCGCATGGTCTCGCCGCTGTCCACGGTCAGGTTGGGCATGGCCTCCATCTGCTCGGCCTGGTCTGCCGGGACGCGCCAGATCCAGTCGACCTGGCCGGTCATCAGCTGCGCCACGCGGGAGTCCTGATCGGGAATCACCTTGAACTCGAGCTTGCCGATCTTGGGCTGGCCGACCGGGCTATCGGCGAAGTAGTCATCGTTGCGGACCATCTTGACGCCTTCCCCCGGCGTCACTTCGGTAATCCGGTAAGGGCCGGTGCCGATCGGCTGCTTGCTGAAACCTTCGAGGCCGACTTTCTGGAAGTACTGATCCGGGAAGACCGGAAGCGGACCGGAGAGATACTCCAATGCCGCCGGGAAAGGCCCGTTGAGATGGAAGCGGACATGGGTGTCGTCGATCTTCTCGACGCTCTTGATCCAGTCGGTGTTCTGGCGGGTGACCACCTTCGAGTCCGGCGACACCACGTAGTTGAAGGTGAAGACCACGTCGTCGGCGTCGAACGGCTCGCCGTTCTGGAACGTCACGCCCTGACGCAGCGTCATCTCCAGGGTGGTGTCGTCGACCCAGTGCCATTCGGTGGCGAGCATCGGCTCGTAATCGTTGGTCTCGGGGTTGCGGTAGATCAGAGTATCCCAGGCCAGGTGCGAGATGATCACCCCTTCCCGCAGATTGTTGTGATACGGGCTGATGTTCTCGGGTTCGCTGTCGGAAGCGTAGATCAGCGTGTCGTTGGCCTTGTTGGCCAGCGCCGGTAGCGACAGGCAGCACAGCGCCGTGCCGGCCACGATGTGGCGAAGCGTCAGGTTGGAGCGCATTTCGACCTCATTGTTGTGTTGTTGGCTGAGAGCGTGTTGTTGGCTGAGAGCGTCTTGCTGGAGCATCCGCCGTGCCGCTGGCGGTGTCGTGGCGGCGATCGGATCTTGTTGTGCATCCCCTTCGGCCGACGCCGTTTTCATCGAAGCTATCGAACGCCCACCCATGCCACAAGTACAATGTTTAGAACCAACCGTTGCCATTTCGGCAAAGGTTAATAAAAACAACATCCACCACAGCCGTCGACGAGACGGAGGAAAGCACAATGGCAATGAACAGTCGCGCCCTTCAGGAAACCGCGCTTCGCTACTTCCTGGCGGTGGTGAAAAACGGCTCGATCAGCGAGGCATCGCTCA